>NZ_JBMKHT010000044.1:0-31698 GCF_049238165.1 Enterobacter cloacae complex sp. IR5422
CAGGGCCAAAATCAGCCACGAAGAGACGATTTTGGGCTGAAAATTGGAAAATTGAGCCACAGGACGTCGATAAAGGACGGTTTGGGGCGTCATATCGGGAGCTGCGGACCACTTAATCGCAACTTCCCTAAGTCAAACAATCCGTGGTATTATTCCAGACTGCCAGCGCAAGCTGGCAGTTTATTTCATTACGAACAAAAACAATTCTCATTAATAAATGATAAAATCGCCAATGCGTTTTATTCCCATTCGTATTTTAAATAAATAAAATAAATATTTTACGTTTTGCAAATAATTAAATAACAAATTATAGTGTCGCTCATTGTGAACCAGAAATAATAACCCGGAGCGCCACCATGCTGAAAACTGAAATGATCGACAAGCTCAACGCACAAATGAATCTTGAGCTGTATTCATCCCTTCTCTACCAGCAGATGAGCGCCTGGTGCAGCTATCACAGCTTTGAAGGCGCTGCCGCGTTTCTGCGTCGTCACGCGCAGGAAGAGATGACCCACATGCAGCGTCTGTTTGATTATCTGACGGATACCGGCAGCCTGCCACGCATTGAAACCGTGGCATCCCCATTTGCTGAATATAATTCTCTCGATGAACTGTTCCGCGCCACCTACGAGCACGAGCAGCTGATCACCCAGAAAATTAACGAACTGGTTCATGCCGCAATGACCAGCCAGGATTATCCAACCTTCAATTTCCTGCAGTGGTATGTCGCCGAACAGCATGAAGAAGAGAAGCTGTTTAAATCCGTGCTGGATAAATTATCTCTGGTGGGGAAATCAGGCGAAGGTCTTTACTTTATTGATAAAGAACTTTCCACGCTGGATACGCAGAATTAATTTCAGCGCGGTGCGGGTTCCCTGCACCGCGTTAATTTACATACACCCAGCGCAGCTGGTGCAGCGCCAGTCGTGAGGATTCACGGCCTGGTAAAAATAGCGGTAGCTGGCCGTCTCCAGCGCAATACCCCTCTCGTAGAACATATCCGTCAACCAGTCGACATTCGCTATGATCCACTCATCTTCCTGTAAGCCTTGTGCAAAGGTCTCATCCTCAGGATCAATAACCGAATAGATTCCCCAGGTGCCCATATCTTTTTCGCGGCGGGACTCCGGGAGTATCAGGAGCTGGTTCTGCCAGTGGATTATCCAGTGGCCATGGCACAACAGGTTGCCTCCACGGCTCCATGCCGCGGTAAAAGGATTCTCCTCCGCCATAAAACCCTCACTTTATTTGATAATTTATATTTATTGTTTACGTTACGCCGAAATGTTGCTCAGCAACATTGCCCTCATGTAGTAGGCGGAAGCCTATAAAGGGTCAGAGGAACAATAATGTGTAAAGCATTCATTACACTGCTTGTAACGGTGATTTGACGAGTTACGGCTTTTCCCTTACTCTGCGCCGCAGATTTTGTCGCGGTTAAGAAGCGTTGTAGAGGAAAGCGTGAAAAACAGAACTCTGGGAAGTATTTTTATCGTCGCCGGAACGACGATTGGCGCAGGAATGCTGGCAATGCCTCTGGCAGCCGCGGGCGTGGGATTTGGCATGACCCTGCTGCTGCTGGGGACGCTCTGGGCGCTGATGTGCTACACCGCCCTGCTGTTGCTTGAGGTTTACCAGCATGTGCCCGCCGATACCGGTCTGGGTTCCCTCGCGGCGCGCTACCTGGGACGCTACGGCCAGTGGATAACCGGCTTCAGCATGATGTTCCTGATGTACGCCCTGACCGCCGCCTACATCAGCGGGGCCGGGGAGCTGATCGCCTCAAGCGTTAACGACTGGTTTGGCTCTGACATTACCCCGGCGACGGGCGCTATCTTCTTTGCGCTCATCGGCGGCGGCGTGGTCTGTGTGGGAACATCGCTGGTCGATCTGTTTAACCGTTTCCTGTTCAGCGCCAAAATTCTGTTCCTGATTGTCATGCTGGTCCTGCTGGCACCGCACGTGCACAAGATCAACCTGCTGACGCTACCGCTGGAAAAAGGGCTGGCGCTTTCCGCCATCCCGGTCATTTTCACCTCGTTTGGCTTCCACGGCAGCGTGCCGAGCATCGTCAGCTATATGAACGGCGATATTCGCAAGCTGCGCCGCGTCTTTGTTATCGGCAGCGCGATCCCGCTGATTGCCTACATTTTCTGGCAGCTGGTGACCCTGGGCAGCATCGACTCTTCAACCTTTATTGGCCTGATGGCACAGCACGCAGGCCTGAACGGTTTTCTGCTGGCGCTGCGCGAGGTCGTCACCTCCCCGCACGTGGAGCTGGCGGTACACCTCTTTGCCGACCTGGCGCTGGCAACCTCGTTTCTGGGCGTGGCGCTTGGCCTGTTTGACTATCTGGCCGACCTGTTCCAGCGCCGCAATACCGCCGCAGGACGATTACAGACCGGGGCCATCACCTTCCTGCCGCCGCTGGCCTTTGCGCTGTTTTATCCACGCGGGTTTGTGATGGCGCTGGGGTACGCGGGGGTGGCGCTCTCGGTCCTTGCCCTGCTCCTCCCTTCCCTGCTGGCGTGGAAGAGCCGCCAGCAGCATCCGCAGCAGGGTTACCGCGTGGCGGGGGGAAAACCGCTGCTGTGCATTGTGTTTGGCTGCGGGGTAGTGATTATTCTGGTGCAGGTACTGATTGCAGCCGGGATGCTGCCGGAAGTGGGTTAATAAAAAAGGGGCTGTCATCAGCCCCTTTTTTATCAGTGCAAACAGCAGCTCTTGAACTTCTTCCCGCTGCCGCAAGGACACGGATCGTTACGCCCAACCTTCGTGCCGTTCACCATCGGCTTCTTCACTTCCGGCTGCTGCGGATTGTTCACCCAGTAGTTATACAAGCGCAGCGCCGCAGGCTGAATACGTTCAATGCTGGCGGTATATTCTTCTTCGGTCAATTCATCCAGCTGGTCGCCGATCTCTTCGCTACCGTGCAGCGCAATCACATCCAGATCGGCCTTCAGCTCGTCCGGCAAGGCTGACCAGTCCGTCAGCGCCACGCCGCGCATGTAGCCGTAGCACCACTCTTCCACCACGGTATAGCTCTCACCGTCAATGTCGTTATAGCCAAACATCGGTTCAAACTGGTCCGGATATTCGCTCAGGCGCTCGGCAATATCGTTCATATGCTTAAAGCAAAGATCGATAAAACGGTTCATCTCGCGATCGTTTTTCCAGCGCGGAATGTATTTCTCGCCACCCCACACCGCCACCAGCCAGGTATCTGGCTCAACGACAACAGGACCGGAAAGCACTGCGGTAAACATGCCGTCCAGTTCAGACACGTCAAGCACGGACGCATCGTCATGACCGTAAGAGATTAACGTCTCTTCAAGCCACGCCATTTCGCTTTCATTTAATGGGCCTTCAGTCATCGCTGACACTCCTGATAAAAAGGAAACGATCCTAACACATATCTCACGCCTCTCCGGGCTGAAGTTTAGGTCTTTATTGCTGCAAAAACGTGCAAATCGTGACCTTTGCACAACTTATGGGCTTTATTGTTAACGATATGTGATCTCCGCTGTAATTTCTTCTCCTCCCGCAAGGCGGCATAACGCGGCGCTCTATACTCAAACATGTCACAGGCCCGTCAATGGGTTAACCATTCTGGCAATGTTTTTGCTTAATGTTCTTCGCGCGACGCTGCGCAGGGAAACCTCGCCGTATATGCAGGATGCCGTCTGTATCTTGTTCGTTTAGTGCATTTTGTTCTTGCTCGTGTTTCGGATTGGCTGCGCCGCCGGGCGTTCGGGTTTACGCCGTGGTGCAAAAACCTCTTTGCTAAGGAACATAATAATGTCGCTGAAATTTATCAGAACTCCGCTTTCTCTCGTGTTGGCCGGTTGCCTGGTGACGGCGTTTTCCGCCAGGGCAGATATCGTGATTGGCGTGGCCGGGCCGTTCACGGGTCCTAATGCCACCTATGGCGATCAGTACTGGCACGGCGCAACGCAGGCCGCTGAAGACATTAACGCCGCCGGCGGCATTAACGGCGAGAAGATCAAACTGGTTCAGGGGGATGACGCCTGCGAGCCTAAGCAGGCGGTGGCGGTGGCCAACCGCTTAGTCGACCAGGATAAAGTCAACGCCGTGGTCGGTCATTTCTGCTCCTCTTCCACCATGCCCGCCTCCGAGGTTTACAGCGATGCGGGGATCATCGCTATTACCCCCGGTTCAACCAACCCGCTGATTACCGAACGCGGCATGAGCGACATGTTCCGCATGTGCGGCCGCGATGACCAGCAGGGCCAGGTGGCCAGCGACTTCATCATCGACAAGCTGAAAGCCAAACGGGTGGTGATTATTCACGATAAAGACACCTATGGTCAGGGCCTGGCTGACGCCACCAAAGCGGCGCTGGCGAAACGCGGGGTTCAGGATGTGATGTACGAGGGGTTATCCCGCGGTGAAAAAGACTTTAACGCGCTGGTCACTAAGATCGGCGCGCAAAAACCAGACGTCGTGTTCTTCGGTGGCTGTCATCCGGAAGCCGGCCCGCTGGTTCGCCAGATGCGTGAGCAGGGCGTGCAGGCGAAATTCTTCTCCGGGGACTGTATCGTCAACGAAGAGATGGTGACCGCGGCGGGCGGCCCGCAATATACCAATGGCATTTACATGACCTTCGGTAAAGATCCGCGCCTGATCCCGGACGGCAAAGCGGTAATCGAGAAATTCCGCGCCGGTAAATTCGAGCCGGAAGGTTACACCCTCTACTCCTACGCCTCGGTACAGGCGATTGCCGCGGCCTTCAAGGCCACCGGCGGCAAGGACTCTGCCAAAGCCAGCGAGTGGCTGAAGGCCAATTCCGTCGACACGGTGATGGGCAAAAAAGCCTGGGACAGCAAAGGCGATCTGAAAGTCTCTGACTACGTGGTTTACCAGTGGGACGACAAAGGAAAATATAAGGAAGTGGAGTAACGGGACGGAGTCACGCTCAACGTCGATGGGCTCGCCCGTCGGCGCGTAATAAACATCAGGCTGCGCGGCTCGCGCAGCCTATAAAACGAGCGCGCTAAAATGAGTACATTCTTCCTGCAACAGTTAATCAATGGCTTAACGCTGGGTTCCGTCTACGGCCTGATCGCCATCGGCTACACCATGGTGTACGGCATTATCGGCATGATTAATTTCGCCCACGGCGAAGTGTATATGATTTCCGCCTATCTCTGCGCCATTGGCCTGGCGCTGCTCTCATTCTTCGGCCTGCAGTCCTTCCCGCTGCTGATCCTCGGCACGCTGGTGTTCACCATTGTGGTCACCGGGGTGTACGGCTGGACCATCGAGCGTATCGCCTATAAGCCGCTGCGCAACTCCACGCGCCTGGCACCGCTGATCTCCGCCATCGGGATATCGCTTATCCTGCAAAACTACGCGCAGCTGAGCCAGGGCCCGCGCCAGCAAGGGGTACCAACCATGCTGGACGGCGTGATTCGCCTGCATCTGGGCGAAGGGTTCGTGCAGATAACCTACACCAAAGTGTTTATTCTGGTGGCCTCGTTTGCCGGCATGCTGGTGCTCACCTGGATAATCAACCGTACCCGGCTGGGGCGGATGTGCCGTGCGGTGCAGCAGGATCGCAAAATGGCCTCCATTCTGGGGATTAACACCGACCGGATTATTTCGCTGGTCTTCGTCATCGGCGCGGCGATGGCGGGCCTGGCGGGGGTGCTGATCACCATGAACTACGGCACCTTTGATTTCTACGTCGGGTTCGTGATCGGCATTAAAGCTTTCACGGCGGCGGTACTGGGCGGCATCGGCTCCCTCCCCGGCGCCATGCTCGGTGGCCTTATCCTGGGCGTGGCGGAAGCGCAGTTCTCGGGCATGGTGAACTCGGACTATAAAGACGTCTTCTCGTTTGGCTTGCTGGTGATGATCCTGATTTTCCGCCCTCAGGGGCTGCTCGGGCGCCCGATTGTGGCCAAAGTGTGAGGGAGAGAACGATGACATCACACGGTTTTTCACTTAAACGCTGCATTCTGGATTCAATTTTTTCCGGGCTGATTGCGCTGATTATCTTCGGCCCTATCGCGGGCGTGGTGCTGGACGGGTATAGCTTTACCTTCGCCGGGCAGCGCCTGGCCTGGATGGTCGGTATCGTCATGGCGGGGCGTTTTCTGCTGAGCGCTTTTTTAGGTACCGCTGCAGGTGCTCGTTTCCAGGCGCGCTTCGAGGCCGACAGCGCGGGCGTATATGTCCGCCCCCCGGAATATAAAAGCCGCATGCGCTGGATTATTCCCCTGGTGATTACCCTTGCGATTTGCTTTCCGTTTGTCGCCACCAAGTATGTTCTGACCGTCGCCATTCTGGGGCTGATCTACGTGCTTCTCGGTCTGGGGCTGAACATCGTCGTGGGCCTGGCCGGTCTGCTGGATCTGGGGTATGTCGCGTTCTATGCGATTGGTGCGTACGGCCTGGCGCTGGGATACCAGTATCTCGGCCTGGGCTTCTGGAGCATGCTGCCGCTCGCGGCAATCATGGCCGCTGCCGCAGGTGCCCTGCTCGGCTTCCCGGTACTGCGCATGCACGGTGACTATCTGGCCATCGTCACCCTCGGCTTCGGGGAGATCATTCGCCTGATACTGAACAACTGGCTGACCTTCACCGGCGGCCCCAACGGCGTGTCTGCCCCTCCCCCCACCTTTTTCGGTCTTGAGTTTGGGCGACGCGCAAAAGAAGGCGGCGTGCCCTTCCACGAGTTTTTCCACCTGACCTACAACCCGAACATGAAGTTTATCTTTATCTACGCGGTGCTGTTTCTGGTGGTGATGCTGGTGCTTTATATCAAGCACCGCCTGACGCGCATGCCGATTGGTCGGGCGTGGGAAGCCCTGCGCGAAGACGAAATTGCCTGCCGCTCAATGGGGTTGAATCATGTTCTGGTTAAGCTTTCCGCCTTTACGCTGGGCGCGTCCACCGCAGGCATTGCCGGGGTGTTCTTCGCCACCTATCAGGGGTTCGTGAATCCGACCTCCTTTACCTTCTTTGAATCGGCATTGATCCTCGCCATTGTGGTGCTGGGCGGTATGGGTTCTACGCTGGGCGTAGTGCTGGCCGCCTTTGTGCTCACGGTAACGCCGGAGCTGCTGCGCAGTTTTGCCGAGTACCGCGTCCTGCTGTTTGGCATGCTGATGGTGGTGATGATGATCTGGCGTCCACGCGGTTTGATCCGCATTAACCGCAGCGGGTTTGCCGTGCGTAAGGGCGTCGCACCATGAACGAAACGATATTACGCGTTGAGCATCTGATGATGCATTTTGGCGGGATTAAGGCGCTAAACGACGTCAACCTGGACGTGCAGCGCGGCTCCATTACCGCCCTGATTGGCCCCAACGGGGCGGGAAAAACAACCGTGTTTAACTGCCTGACGGGCTTCTACAGAGCCTCCGGCGGCAACATTTTGTTTAATACCCGCCATAAAACGACCAACGTGATTCAGGTCCTCGGGCAAAAATTCCAGCCGGGTGACTGGATTAACCCCGCGCAGTTCGGGCAGCGTCTTTTCTACAAAATGTTCGGCGGAACCCACCTGGTCAACCGTGCCGGGCTGGCGCGCACGTTTCAAAATATCCGCCTTTTTCGCGAGATGTCGGTCGTGGAAAACCTGCTGGTCGCGCAGCATATGCGCGTTAACCGTAATCTGCTCGCCGGGATCTTAAATACGCCGGCATACCGGCGGGCGGAAAGCGACGCCCTGGACAGAGCCTTCTACTGGCTGGAAGTAGTGGATCTGGTGGAGTGCGCCAATCGCCTGGCGGGAGAAATGTCGTACGGCCAGCAGCGGCGACTGGAAATCGCGCGGGCAATGTGTACCGGGCCGGAAATGATCTGTCTGGATGAACCCGCCGCGGGGCTTAACCCGGTTGAAACGCATAAGCTGAGCGGCATTATTCGCTTTCTGCGGGATCATCACGACATCACGGTATTGCTGATTGAGCATGATATGGGGATGGTGATGGACATTTCGGACGACATTATCGTGCTCGACCACGGCGATGTGATTGCCAGGGGGAAACCCGAGCAGATCCAGCATGATGAAAAGGTCATTGCCGCCTACCTGGGTACGGATGAAAGCGAGGTCTCCCTATGAGCGAACCGCTGCTGGCTTTTCGCGAGGTGGATGTGTTTTACGGCGTCATTCAGGCGCTGAAGCAGGTCTCTCTTGAGGTGAATAAGGGGGAAACCGTGGCGCTGATTGGCGCAAACGGTGCGGGTAAATCGACATTGCTGATGTCCATCTTCGGCCAGCCCCGTATCCGCAGCGGGCAGATCCTGTTCTGTGGTGAAGACATCAGCCATCAATCCACCCACTACGTTGCGTCCGGCGGCATTGCGCAGGCACCGGAGGGGCGACGAATCTTCCCCGATATGACCGTGGAAGAGAACCTGCTGATGGGGACCATTCCCATCGGCAATCAGTTTGCGGCTGAAGACATGCAAACCATGTTCGACCTTTTCCCTCGCCTTAAAGAGCGACGTAAACAGCGCGCGATGACCATGTCCGGCGGAGAACAGCAGATGCTGGCGATCGCCCGGGCGCTGATGAGCCGTCCGAAGCTGCTGCTGCTGGATGAGCCCAGCCTGGGCTTAGCCCCGATTGTGGTGAAGCAGATCTTCCAGACGCTGCGCGAGCTGGCCCGAAGCGGCATGACCATTTTTCTGGTGGAGCAGAATGCGCACCATGCGTTGAAGCTGTCTGACCGCGGGTATGTGATGGTGAACGGACAGATCCGGCTGAGCGGCAGCGGTGAGGAATTGCTGGGGAATCAGGAAGTGAGAAAGGCGTATTTGGGCGGGGTGTGATGTGACACCTGCCGAATGGGCTTATGCCGTGATGGACCATTTCGGGACATACGGGATAGAAGAACTGGAGGATACGTTAGCCGATATCGCCTCTTTGTTTGGATTGCTTCCGGCAATTCTTACAGGTTTGTTAGTAAGAAAAGCAGTAAAAAGAATGTGATTTATGAGCCTTCAGGCTTAGCCTCAAAGGTTTTTTTGATTCAGAAACGCAAAACCCCTAATCATTGGATGTCCAACTTTCGGGGTTCACTTCATTTCTGTGGTTTCACGATAGCGTCGTTAAATAAAACTGTCGTCGTCATTGCTGTAGTCGTCATCTACATTGTCGTTCTGCCAGGCGTCGTTATTATTGCCGAACGGATCGTTCTGGTTGAGGAAACGGGTGTCAGAGACGTTATCAACATCGCCGTATTGACTACCGACAAACGGTTCACCACCGACGGGCATTGTCGGCTCTTCGATGATGTTCACGATCTCTTCCGGCCGCGACTGATGGAACATGCTGGTAAGCATCTCAGCAAGCGCGATGCCACCGGCCACGCCAGCGGCTGTCTGGAGCGCGCCAGCCATAAAACCACCGCCGCGAGTAGCCGACGCTGGCGCCCGAGAGTAATCCTGCGCCGGCGGCTGTTGCGGCTGGGCATTCCAGCTGTTGTCAAGCTGCGGGTTACTTTTCCCGCCACCAAACAGGCCGCCGAGGAAACTGCCGCCCGTCGAGGGTTTGCTTTTTTGCGCGGCTAATTCGCTTTCAAGCTCCTGAACCCGGGCCTGCAGGCGTTTCAGCGCCGCTTCCTGAATCAAAATCGACTGCGCCATATAGTAGGGGGCCGCAGGCTGCTGTCTGACAAATTCAGCGATCTGATGCTCTGCATCTGCATCCCGTTGGCTGTTTTGTTGTCCGGCCTGTTTAAGACGCTCGAAAAGGCCGTTGATAAGCTGCTGTTCTTCATATTGCATGACAATAACCTTCCGCTCTCCAGGGTGGATACCAACCAGCTTATCAGCAGCGGCAACCTGTGTCTGGCGAGTGAAATGTTTGTTTAAGATTGGTTGCAGGTTAGCTGAAAATCGCCCTGCTTTCCGGGCTTGATATTAGAGAGTTAGGTTTAACGTTCTGGTATGGCAGCAAATTTCCGGGCACAGCACGATCGTGATGACGATGAGATACGCTCACTTCGCGCTAAGCCAGAGGCACAAAAAAACCACCTTTCGGTGGTTTCACGACACTGCTTATTGCTTTGATTATTCTTTGTTTTCCCATGGTAGCCGGAGTGGGACTTGAACCCACACAGCGCGAACGCCGAGGGATTTTAAATCCCTTGTGTCTACCGATTCCACCATCCGGCCAGGGAAGAAAGTGGAGGCGCGTTCCGGAGTCGAACCGGACTAGACGGATTTGCAATCCGCTACATAACCGCTTTGCTAACGCGCCGTAAAACTTTTCAAACTGACACCCGCTAATGCGCATGTCTTTAATCTGGAGCGGGAAACGAGACTCGAACTCGCGACCCCGACCTTGGCAAGGTCGTGCTCTACCAACTGAGCTATTCCCGCATGTCATCAAGTAAATCTCTAACCACTTGATTTCATTATCGTCCGGCTTGCTGTGCCGCCGTTCGATGCGTTGCATTCTACTGATATGACGTTATGAGTCAACGTTATTTTTTGCATCCCCGGATCGTTTGCTGAAAATTACGGCGAAACGATCACTGATCAAGCAAATCTCCGCGCGCAGCGTTCAAATATTGCAGCATTGACCACAGCGTCAGCACTGCCGCCACCCACAGGAGGCCAATCCCCGCCCACTCAACCCAGGCGTTCGGACGCCACAGCATCCAGACCAGCGCCGCCATCTGCGCCGTCGTTTTCACTTTACCAATCCACGAGACCGCCACGCTGCTGCGTTTCCCCAGTTCCGCCATCCACTCGCGCAGCGCAGAGATAATAATCTCACGGCCGATCATGGTTGCCGCAGGCAGCGTCACCCACCAGGTGTGATAGTGCTCGGCCACCAGCACCATCGCGATAGCAACCATCACCTTATCCGCCACCGGATCGAGGAAAGCGCCAAAACGGGTGCTTTGATTCCAGCGGCGGGCCAGATAGCCATCAAACCAGTCTGTTACCGCTGCAATAAGGAAGATCAATGCGCAGGCAAAGGGTGCCCAGACAACCGGCAGGTAAAACGCCAGCACAAAGAACGGGATGAGTACGACACGAAAAAGAGTGAGCAACGTAGGGATGTTATATTGCATAGTGACGGTAACTATTTGTTGTCAGTAAAATTTAGCTCTATGTTGCTACAGAGCCCTCAATGTTTCAACGAGTAGTAGATCTTTTCTGCCAGCCCTTGCGAAATACCCGGCACTTTTGCAATTTCCTCCATGCTGGCGTTGAGTAATCCTTGCAATCCGCCCATATACTTCAGCAGCATCTGGCGACGTTTTGGCCCCACGCCTTCGATCGTCTCGAGTGAGCTGGTGTTTTTCACCTTCGCCCGTTTTTTGCGGTGACCGCTGATGGCGTGATCGTGCGATTCATCGCGAATATGCTGAATGACGTGCAGCGCCGGAGAGTCCGGCGGCAGGCTGAAGCCCTCACCTTCCGGCTCGAAGAACAGTGTCTCCAGACCGGCCTTACGATCGGCCCCTTTTGCGACGCCCAGCAGCAGCGGATGGTTTTTATCCCAGCTGACATCAAGCGATTCAAATACCGCTTTCGCCTGGCCGAGCTGCCCTTTCCCGCCGTCAATCAGGATCACATCGGGGATCTTGCTCTCTTCTATGGCTTTACCATAGCGACGACGCAGCACCTGATTCATCGCCGCATAGTCATCGCCCGGCGTGATGCCGGTGATGTTATAGCGGCGATACTCGGCGCGCAGCGGACCGTTAGCATCAAATACCACGCAGGACGCGACCGTCTGTTCACCCATCGTATGGCTGATGTCGAAACACTCCATCCGTTTCACTTCCGGAAGCTTCAGCAGCGCCGCCAGGGCCGTTAAACGCTGGTGCACCGTCGACTGCTGCGACAGCTTCGTGCTCAGCGCCGTTGCCGCGTTGGTCCGCGCCAGCTTCAGATAGCGCGCGCGATCGCCGCGCGGTTTGGTTTGAACATTGACCCGGCGCCCCGCCAGTTCAGAGAGCGAATCGGCCAGCAGGGTTTTATCGTCAAGATTAAAATCGAGCAGGATCTCAGAAGGCAGCGTGCGCATCTGGCTCCCCTGCAGATAGAACTGGCCGACAAAGGTTTCCACCACTTCGCCCAGTTCGGTACCGCCAGGGACCTTCGGGAAATAGCTGCGGCTGCCGAGCACTTTGCCCTGGCGAATAAACAGCACGTGCACGCAGGCCATTCCGGCGTCAAAGGCCACGCCGATGACGTCGAGATCGTCACCGGTATTTGAGACAAACTGTTTCTCAGTCACTCTGCGCACCGCCTGGATTTGGTCGCGGATACGCGCGGCCTCTTCGAACTCGAGTGCGGCGCTGGCTTTTTCCATCCGCGCAATCAGCTGGGTTAAGACCTGATCGTCCTTGCCGGCTAAGAACAGGCGCACATACTCCACCTGCTGGGCATACTCGTCTTCACTGACCAGCCCGGCCACGCACGGCCCCAGGCAGCGGCCAATCTGGTACTGCAGGCACGGGCGCGAACGGTTACGGTAAACGCTGTTTTCACACTGGCGGATCGGGAAGATTTTTTGCAGCAGCGCCAGCGTTTCTCGCACGGCATAGCCGTTGGGGAACGGCCCGAAATATTCACCCTTCGCATGTTTTGCGCCACGGTGCATGGCGAGGCGCGGATGGGTGTCTCCGCTCAGAAAGATAAACGGATAGGATTTATCATCACGCAGCAGGACGTTGTAGCGCGGCTGGTAGAGCTTAATATAGTTGTGCTCAAGCAGCAGCGCTTCTGTCTCCGTGTGCGTGACGGTAACATCAATATTCTGGATGAGTGAGACCAGCGCTTCGGTCTTACGGGAGGCCAGGTTGCTGCGAAAATAGCTGGAAAGGCGTTTTTTAAGATCTTTTGCCTTCCCCACATAGATAACCGTACCGCCAGCGTCATACATGCGATAGACGCCAGGCTGGCTGGTTACGGTTTTCAGAAAAGCTTTTGAATCGAACACATCACTCACTGACTTAACAACGTCTCCGCATTACACAAACCATGTCGGATGGCCAGATGCGTCAGTTCGACGTCACCATGAATGTTCAGTTTACTGAACATCCGATAACGATAGCTGTTTACCGTTTTCGGGCTGAGATTCAGCTGTTCCGAGATCTCATTCACCTTCTGACCTTTGGTGATCATCAGCATAATCTGCAATTCACGCTCGGACAAACTGGCAAAGGGTGATTCGGTTTTCTCGGGCTCGATCTGGCTCAGCGCCATCTGCTGTGCGATGTCGGACGCAATATAACGCTGTCCGGCAAACACGGAACGGATAGCATTGACGACCTCCTGCGGTGCAGCACCTTTACTCAGGTAACCCGCCGCGCCCGCCTGCATCACTTTCGCGGGCAGTGGATTTTCGGTATGCACCGTCAGCATGATGACTTTAGTGTCTACAAAGGTACGCGCGATTTTGCGTGTTGCTTCAAGACCACCGATACCGGGCATGTTCATATCCATCAGCACCACATCGGCGGAGTGGGTACGGCACCATTTTACCGCATCTTCGCCACAGCATGCCTCACCGGCAACTTTAATACCTTTAATATCTTCAAGAATGCGTCGTATCCCTGCGCGCACCAGTTCGTGGTCATCAACAAGAAGGACGTTGATCAAAGGAAATGTCTCCAGAATAGGGATAACGCTACTGTGTGATAATTTGGTTTATATTAACGGTTTTCCTGACAAGATTAAAACGTTAAAAAACCGGCTATTCGATTTTGCTCTCGTTTTTGGAAATTAGGCTGTACAGGTGGTGGAAAGAGAGCCCGTGCATTCTGGGCTCTTGCAGCTTTTTTTAACCATCTGTATTCAAAAAGTTACAAAAAACGGGCTGGCTTAACCTGCGCAAAAACAGGGTTCAACTTTTTGTAACAATAATTAACGGCAAGCGAACCCGACCTAAACAATTAATAATCATTAAGCGGGTTGAGTTTACCGGTACGATCTGTTTACGCAATTAAACATCGGCGTAAAAGTACGAAAAACAACCGCTGCATTTTTTGCTTCAGCTTGTGGTATACTCCGCCGCCTTGACTTTCGTCGTCGCGCTTTAGCGCCGTTTAATAATGAGGAAAATAAATGAGCACACCTGAATTTGCCACTGCGGAGAATAACCAGGAACTGGCACAGGAAGTAAACTGCCTGAAAGCGCTGCTAACGCTGATGCTGCAGGCGATGGGCCAGGCTGATGCCGGTCGTGTGATCATTAAAATGGAAAAACAAATCGCGGAGATGGAAGACCAGGCTGAATCAGCGGTATTTGCTAACACCGTTAAGCAAATCAAGCAAGCGTACCGCCAGTAACAAAAAACGGCTGGATGCAGTGCATTCAGCCGTTCGCTCGTCTGTCACGCAGAACGTTTTACTGCGTCAAATCAGTCCCGTTGCCGCCGCATAGCACGCGATCTGCGTCTTGTTGGGCGCGTTGAATTTCTTCTGCATATTCTTCTGATGGAAGTTAACGGTATTCTCTGAGATCGAGAGAATGATCGCTATTTCCGCTGACGTCTTCCCTTCCGCAGTCCATTTCAGAATTTCACGCTCGCGCTTGCTGAATTTCATTTCCGGCGGCATGACCATCTCATCGTCAAAACGCATCAGCGAGGTTAAGGCCATTTGCACCAGCATTTGCAACCGCAGCTCTATTTCTTCATGGGCTAATGGCCCTTCCTGTACACGCGTACGAGACACTGACAGGAAACCAAGCGCATGATTTGGCAGCATCAGGCACTGCGTTATTCCCGAGCGTAAACCGTGATCCTGGGCGCTGTGCCATAATTCCTGCGCCTCGGCGAATAATGCATCTGTCCAGGGGAGATGGCCCTGAATGAAATTCTCCGGTTTTAAAACCGGATCAATCGCGAAATAGTTCGCGGATTGATATTGCGCCATCCACAACTTTGGGTAAGTGGTTTGCAGGGAGATCTTAGGGCGGGTAAATGGCACGGGATGGCGCACGCAGAGCGCGTAATAATCGAATTCCAGCGCCTGAGTTTGTCGCTCCAGCTCCTGATATACCTCGGCGGCACAGGTCAATTCCTGAAACCGGAGGGAGCAATCCCGTCGCCAGGTGAAAAAGTCTAAATCCTTCATACTTACTAAATGAAGCCTCTGAACAGATAATCATTATTATGGTGAATATAAGCTAACACATAAAACTTTTTTCTAGCCACAAAATATCGGCAATAGCACAATTAACTTTACTATCGATAAGGTTTATCCGATCTGGATGGAATAAAAAAACAGAAGCCCTCGCGCAGAGGGAGAATAATTTGCTCCAGAGTCAATTTCTGGAGCAAATGCGTGCAAAAATGCTACTGCATAAGGAATTTTTCAAGGAATTGACGGGTTCGCGGCTGTTGAGGGTTAGCGAACAGGCTTTTCGCTGGCCCCTGCTCCACAATCCGTCCCTGATCCATAAAGATGGCTCTGTCAGCGACATCGCGCGCAAAGCTCATTTCATGGGTCACGATCACCATCGTACGTTTCTCCTGTGCCAGCTGGCGAATGGTGTTCAGCACCTCGCCCACCAGTTCCGGATCGAGCGCAGAGGTCGGTTCATCAAACAGGATCACGTCCGGGCGCATCGCCAGCGCGCGCGCAATCGCCACGCGCTGCTGCTGCCCGCCCGACAGGCGACGCGGATAGCTGGTCTCTTTCCCCGCCAGCCCGACCTTGGCGAGCAGTTCGCGAGCCCGCGCCGTCGCTTCTTCTTTTGGCTCACCTTTAACGATCACCGGCCCTTCGATGATGTTCTCCAGCACAGTACGATGCGGGAAAAGGTTGAAGTTCTGGAAAACAAAGCCGACATGCTGGCGCAGGCGGCGAATCAACCCTTTCTGTTGGCTGATGGATTTCCCGGTATCAATCGTGATCTCCCCGACCCGGATGGTACCGCCTTCCGGCTGTTCAAGCAGGTTAATGCTGCGCAGCAGCGTCGTCTTACCCGAACCGCTCGGTCCAATAATCGCCACCACTTCGCCCTGCTCGACCTCCAGATCGATCCCGTGGAGCACCGTTTGACCGTGGAATTTCTTCACCAGGTTTTTGACGTCAATTGCACTCATTTTGGATCACGCTCCTGGCGGTTAAGCTGGTTTTCGAAGTAGTTTTGCAGAGCAGAGAGCACCGTCGCCATCACCCAGTAAATCAGCGAGGCGGCCAGATACATGGTAAAGACCTCAAGCGTACGGGAGGTGATGAGCTGTGCCTGACGGAAAAGCTCCGGAACCTGAATCGTTGCCGCCAGGGAGGTATCTTTCACCAGGCTGATAAAGCTGTTGCTGAGCGGCGGAAGCGCCACGCGTGCCGCCTGCGGCAGGATGGCCCGGCGCAGCGTCTGCCAGGGCGTCATCCCGATACTGGCCGCCGCTTCCCACTGCCCTTTGTCAATGGAGGAGATGGCCGCACGCAGGGTTTCGGAGGTGTACGCCGCGGTATTGAGCGACAGGCCAATCATCGCCGCCGGGATCGGATCCAGCTCGATTCCGAACTGCGGTAAGCCGTAGTAGATCATAAAGAGCTGGGCGATAAGCGGCGTACCGCGAAACACGGAGATATAAAAGCGCGCCAGCCAGCGCACCGGCAGGACAGGCGACAAGCGCATTAAGGCCAGTATAAATCCCAGTACCAGCCCAAAGAACATCCCGCCGATACTGAGCTGCAACGTAAATACCGCACCTTTCAGCAGGTACGGCAGAGAATCAATAACCAGTTGAATACTTTCTTGCATTATTATTTTTCGACCTGATTTTTAGACATGAGGATGATAGGCAAACAGCGCAGGCGCTCCGCCGGTATGGACAAATAAAATCGGCCCTTCATCCTTAAAGCGTTTTTGCGCAATGCCGTCGATCAGTCCGGCCATCGCTTTGCCGGTATAGACCGGATCGAGCAGTATGCCCTCGAGGCGCGCCAGCAGTTTCACCGCTTCCATTCCCTCATCGTTCGGCGTGCCGTAACCCGGCGCAAAATAGTCATCCCAGAGCAGAATATCGGCCTTGGCCTTCAGCTCCAGCTGCTCTGCAACCGCCTGCTGTAGCGTAACCACTTTCGGCTTCTGATCCGCCACGCTGCGGGACACCGTCACGCCAATCAGTTCGACCTCCGGAAGCAGTTGCTCCAGCCCCACCGCCAGCCCGGCATGGGTGCCCGCACTGCCGGACGCGACCACGACGGAGGAGAGACTCACCGCCCCCTCGCACTGCTGCGCGATTTCCAGCGCACTTTCCACGTACCCCAGCGCGCCCAGTGCATTCGACCCGCCGACGGGGATAACGTAGGGGCGAAAACCCTGCGCTTCCAGACGCGTCGCCAGCTCATCGAGCTGGGCGGTCGGGTCGGTCAGCGCGTCAACCATCTCAACCTGCACGTTAAACAGGTCTAACAGCAGGCGGTTACCGTTGGTGAGATAGTTTTCAGCCCGCGTGCCAATCGGGTTTTCCAGCAATGCCACGCAGTGAAGCCCAAGTTTTGCCGCCACGGCCGCCGTCTGGCGAACGTGGTTGGACTGGATGGCCCCGGCAGTGATGAGCGTATCCGCACCTTCGCGCAGGGCGTCCGCCGCCAGAAACTCCAGCTTGCGCAGCTTGTTGCCCCCCATCGCCATGGGCGTCACGTCATCACGCTTAATAAAAATATCGCGCCCTAAATAATCAGAAAATCGCGGGAGATACTCCAGCGGCGTCGGCGCGCCGATGAACTCCAGGCGGGGAAAGCGCGTTAAATTCTGTAGTGACATGGATGCTCCGGTAACTCAGACAAAATGTGATATTTTTCATTATGCACGCAGACGCGTAAGAAATAAAAAAGGCGCTTTTAAAAGCGCCTTTTTTTACGTCAGAAACTTATTTCGTGACGTCTGCCCCGAACCACTTCTCGGAAAGCGCCTTCAGGCTACCGTCTTTTTGCATGTCAGCAATCGCGGAATCAATCGCTTTCACCAGGTCTTCGTTACCTTTACGAACGGCCACGCCGGATTCCTGACGAGAGAACGCATCACCCGCTACCGCCAGGGTGTTGTTGGTTTTCTTGACCAGATCCAGTGCTGCCAGGCGATCAACCAGAATGGCGTCGGTACGGCCCACGCGCAGATCCTGGTATTTCGTCGGGTCATCATCATAGGTGCGGATATCCACGCCCTGAACGTTCTGGCGCAGCCACTCTTCGTAGTTGGTTCCCAGACCGACACCGACTTTCTTCCCTTTCAGGTCCGCAGCCGTTTTGATGGTGCCTTCGTTGCCTTTCTTCACCAGCGCCTGAATACCGGACACGGTATACGGGGTGGAGAAGTCATACTTCTTCTTACGCTCGTCAGAGATGGTGACCTGGTTGATGACCACGTCAATGCGTTTCGAATCCAGCGACGCCAGCATACCGTCCCATTTGGTCGGTTTCAGGGACGCTTTCACGCCGAGGTGTTTCGCCAGCTCTTCAGCAAACTCCACTTCAAAACCAGTCAGCTTGCCGTCATCGCCCTGGAAGCTGAACGGAGGATAGGTTCCTTCCAGCCCGACCAGCAGCGTACCGCGCTCTTTTACTTTATTCAGCAGGTTTTCTGCGGCGAACGTTTTCACGCTCATGCCCGCAACCAGCGCAACGGCCATAACACCCATCAGCGCCTGACGACCCAGAAGTGCAAATTTCATAAATACCCCGATATAGTGGAATTTTTACGTAGTGTAGAGAAATCGCCTGCAACGTCAAAGGCGACTGCGCTACATCTTATTCTTTTTTAATATATATCAGAAGTTGTTCCGGCGTGGGCTTTCTGCTTTATGGCACCCGGCATTTGTACCTTATATTGTGCGTACTTGCGCAGCGCAATCCGGTAGTTGTTGGTGCTGGTCGCAGGCAGCCACGGCTCCAGGTTCTCGTCGAGATAACCGGTTTTGAGCAGATCGCGGGAAATGTTGTTCACGGTCAGATGCTGCCCGAGGCGGCGCAGGCGAACCACGTATTCGCGAACGGTGCCGTGGCTCATCTCCGTTTGTTCAAACAGGAACTGCTTGAAGCCGATAATGTCGAAGAAGTCGCTTTGCTCTTTGCAATGGAGATCGCCACAGAAACGGCAAAGCGCCACCCACTCTTTTTGCTCTTCGAGCCATGCTGCTTCGTCCATCAACGTGTCGAGGCGCGAAATCGCGATCTTATTGACGATTTCGCCGCGGCGAACCAGCGTGATACGATCGAGTAACTTGTTACAGTGGGCGCAATGCGTCTGGCTGTGTTTAAAGTCTTTCAGGTAGCGGCTTAAAGGCCGTCTTTTAGATTGCTGCACCGTCATGATAACTCCTGGTTGTCAATACGTTGTGCGGCATTTTTAAGGTGAATCAATCACCTATAACTTACCCAGCTTGGTTCGTAAGCGTTTAATGGCCTGGCTGTGCAGCTGGCTCACCCGCGACTCTCCCACCTCCAGAACAGCGCCAATCTCTTTGAGGTTAAGCTCTTCCTGGTAATAAAGGGTCAATACCAGCTGTTCGCGTTCAGGCAGAGCTTCAATAGCTTCCATGACGCGCTGGCGTAAATTCCCTTCCATTAAATGGTGTAACGGGTTTTCTTGCTGGTGCTCATCCGTCACCAGCTCGATGCTATCGCCATGCTCTTCTCGCCACTCGTCATAAGAGAAGAGTTGGCTATTATTGGTATCGAGCAACATCTGACGATACTCTTCAACAGCAATGCCAAGACGATCCGCCACTTCAGTTTCCGTTGCGTTGCGTCCCAGTTCCTGTTCCAGCTGCCCCATCGCATGCGCCACTTCGCGTGCGTTACGGCGAACACTGCGCGGTACCCAGTCACGGCTGCGCAGCTCGTCCAGCATCGCACCACGAATACGCTGAACTGCGTAAGTCGTAAATGCCGTTCCTTGCAGAGCGTCGTATCGGTCAACTGCATTCAATAACCCGATACCGCCCGCCTGTAGCAGATCGTCGAGTTCCACGCTCGCCGGCAAGCGCACCTGGAGGCGCAATGCTTCGTGACGCACCAGCGGGACATAACGCTGCCACAGCGAGTGTTTATCCATTACACCTTCAGCGGTATAGAGTGAATTCACGATAAACAGCCCTGCGTTAGTTGAGTTATCGGCATGATTATCCGATTCTGGAGGGGTTTTAATCGGGAGAATAGTGGGTGAAATGGGGGGTTATTTCTGCCTTACTCTTTCCCTGGACCAAATTAAAGGGGTTGGGACGGACCTGACATTCTACTTTTTCGCATCATCATGAGCGTATCCTGTTCTGCAGAAAAAATGATAAAGCCATGTTTTGAATACAATCTAATAGCCTTTTCTCTGATGCTAAGCACTTCAAGGGTGATGTGTTCAACACCCGCCTCTTCAAGATAGCGAATACTGTTTCGCAACAATTGATTCCCGATGCCACATGATTGCCAACCGGGTAGTACAGAGACGTTAGTAATAAATCCGGTCCGATTTTCCTTATTCAGATATGCCGCGACAAGACCAATCAACTGGTTATCGCTCCACGCTTCAAAGGTGCAGCCATATTTTTTAATTTTAGACGCATAGTTTTCAATATTAACCTGCTTCATGAGATGATCGACAAAATCAGATTCGCCAACGCGAAGATGCCCTGCAATTTGTATGGCAGTGGCGGTGTTAACGCGTAATATCATCGCATACTCCTTAACCACTCATAGCCCAGCGATGCTGACAAAAATTGATTACCTCATTTTTACTATTAAACATCAGGACATCAATAATTGAGAGCCAGGGGACAAACTCAGCGCCAAACTGCCGATAACAAACGTATTCTGGTTGGATAAACTGTAAATTGATATCCTGCCGCTGGAAGCTTTCACTATCATAAAGTTCGCGACCGCCAGGCAAGTTGATATAAGTATGCGCCCCCAGAGTAGAGCAAATGGACAATATTTTGTCCTGAGCACGCAATTTATGATCAATGGCAACATCAGACGAGAGCATAATTTCACACTCCAGAGATAGCATCTGACGCAATATCATCAGAGAGTGACATATATAGGCTGACAAATTCTCATGAGAACAATTGATGATCTCTTCAACAACCGGAAATATCGAATGAAAGTAAGGCGCATTACGGTAGGCATCAATAAATTGATTAAGCAAATTCTCACGAATAAAATTATCTGACAAGTGACGATCGTTGATAGCGAGAAAGCGGGAATCCTTCGCTAATGGAAGAGTAATAACGCCAGGTTGGTTGTGTTGCAAAATACGATTGCGATTGATCCAGCCTTGCCTGACGTACTGCACATTGTCAAACAGAACAAAGCGGTCAACCGCTGACATCAGTTGAAAGTAACCAATATAGGGCAGAAAGTAAGGTTGCATTACTGCGATTTTCACAACTGCTAATCCTTATTTATGACTCACTATGTGCGACGCATTGTGGATTTTTATAAAGCGAAAACGTGTTTCTAATAATTTCCACAATCTGGATCTGTTTTTCATATGTCAGGCCGGGATAGATAGGCAGACAGAGAATGCCTCGCGAAATCAACCACGCTACAGGAAGATGTCGGGCATCAGCTGTAGCAAACTGACGATACATCTGAAACTCACTGATCAGAGGATAGAAATAACGTCGTGCAAAAATATTCTGCTGTCGTAAGGTGCTATAAATTTCATCGCGCGCGCTTATAATGCTAGCATCAAAGAGGACCGGGAAATAGGCGAAATTCCATTCAATCGAGTTAGCTGGGGTTATATAGCGAAGTTCCGGCAGCCATTCATCAAGCAGCTGTACATACTTCAGATAGATCGCTTTGCGTTCTGCAAGAGCCGCGTCAATATGCTGCAACTGGAGCAAGCCCATTGCCGCCTGGATCTCATTCATTTTGCCATTGATACCTGGGGCCATGATGGTGACCTCATCGGCAAAACCAAAGTTTTTCAGATAGTCAATTCTCTGTTTGGTTTTACTGTCATGACAAATAATCGCACCACCTTCGAAGGTATTAAATACTTTGGTGGCATGGAAACTCACGACCGAAAGATCGCCATAGTTCAGGACACTGGTATTATTCTCTTTTACGCCAAAACAATGGGCAGCATCGTAAATAACCTTGAGTCCATACGTATCGGCAATCTGTTGAATACGTACGGTATCACAAGGAATACCATAACAATGTACCGGTAATATTGCTGACGTTTGCGGCGTGATAAGTGATTCAATTTTCTCAGGGTCAATATTGAACGTATCGGGATCAATATCCGCAAAAACCGGAGTTAGTCCATTCCAGAGCAAACTATGAGAAGTTGCAACAAAGGAATACGGGGTGGTGATCACCTCGCCACGGATCCGCAAAGTCTGCATAGCCGTCAGCAGAGCAAGCGTACCATTCGAGAATAAACTCACGTACTTTACGCCAAGATAACGCGCTAGCGCCTGTTCAAGCTGTTGGTGAAACTCGCCGCCGTTTGTCAGGATCCGGTTTTGCCAAATTTTTTCCAGATAAGGAATAAACTCCTCGAGGGGAGGCAAAAGCGGGCTGGTAACATAGACGTTATCACTCATATGAAAACCTGTGGACTAAGGGGTGGTGTCCTATCATAGCGATGAGCACACAGTTGCTATCGGTAAAACAAGACACCTTTCAGGACTCAATTACCCAAACGGCTCAGCTTTCCGGGTAAAAAACGCCCCGGAAAGCACCCTTTGTTACATAAACAGCCCGCGGATAACCTCAGGGATGGACTCCCGATCGTAAATGAAGGTGCTAATCTCCCGCTGACTAACCACGTATCTGTCGGCATTAACGATTTCGTTCTGCCAGACCTGAGGGTCAGCTTTAAGGCGCCGGAAGGGGAGATTGTTGTGCAATGAAGGGACATCGCTAGCCAAGATCGCTATCCCACAGGCTGCGAGCTGAACCGCCTGATAGTCATCTTTAAAACGGTTGTGGTCGCAGTTCAGCCTGAAAATAATTGCTATGTCGGCTCGCAACTGATGCAGCTGTTCAGGTGACATCCGTTCCTCTTGCCAGCGAACCGTTTCTGCGACCATCGGTAGCCACGCCGCGGGCCAGGCCCCCAAAATGATCCAATCCACCCTGGCGTGCGTGGCGGCGATAACCCGGCTAATAAATTCTCGCTCTTTTACGGATAATGCTTCCGGTATACACAAAACGCGTCTGCGTTCGGCCGACGTCGGCCTCGACTGTGCCACCCATTCACACCCTAGCAACACCGGCAGACACGACACCGGCCTTTTTCGTTTGCTTAACTGGGCTGCACGCTTTGCAGACCATGTAAGCCACCGCGTCACCACGTTTACCTGATCCCGATCGTTATTGTCTGACCCGGCTGAATCCGCCAGCGCATAAATTCGCAAAGGGATAATCCGGCTCACGGCCGCAAGACGTGCTGAAAGAGCCTTATCCGGGGCATGGGTTAGAACCACAATTTTCGGTACGAGACGCAATATTTCTGGCACGGTAAGGTCGGAAGAATCACGTATCAGGCAGATCGCGTTATCTGTCGACAGATTCTGCAGCAAGTCGGCTATACGTTTCGAGTATTCGCAGTCCTCACCATTTTTCAGCAACAGAACCTTCGCGAGCGTCAAGGAGAGATTGTCAGACACGTTGGTCGTAAGAGGTCCATGGCGGAACAATGGACGTTGTAGACTGAGATAGCGGTTATAGGCCGGATCGTCAGTGAAAACCTCCAGCATCTCAGCGAGTAATGTCTGGCGCTGCGAATTCTCACTGACGCACACCGTTTCAAGAAGCTGTGTATTGTCCGATACCACAACACTGAACGGCGACCAGACGGCAAGATAACCAGCCCGTTTCAACTTTAGAGGCAGAATAATATCATTGACGTGCTGGTCGTCATATTCAACCGACAGCCCACCGACCCGTTGCCATGCTTCGCGCTTGACCAGCAGGCAGTTGCTGCTCAGGATGGAATAGTTTTGCTCGCACTGGTAGCGTGACAGCTCGCCTTCTGTTTGCCAGGGTTCCCCTTGACCAACATGCCCAACCCAACCATCGGCCCCAGCGATCATTCCCGCACTCAGCAACCGTTGGTCGGCGGTGATAAATTTTGGTCCTGCGCTTCCTACTTCAGGGCGAATTACATGACTAAGCAATGTCGTCAGCCAGTTTTTCAGTACAAAAAGCGTTTGGAGATCCAGAAGTAAAATAAAATCACCAGCCACATTTTGCGCCAGGAGGTTCATACGACTTGCGTAATTTTGCTCAGCGCCACAGACGATCGCCGTTAGTGGCATCACCTCCTGCATCTGCTTGATGAGATCAATCATTTCTGCACTGGTATTTTCGACAACCGCCAGCAGAATCTCTTTGTTCTGCCACTCGGTATTACTTATGAGACTCTCAACGCAGCGGATCAGTCGCGTCGGATCGTCACCCGCATCAAGCAGAATGCTGACTTTTTCACGTTCTGGCTGTGGATAGCTAATACGCCATGTCAGATTTTTTTGCTGTACGGCGCGGGCCTGAGAAAATCCACGATGCTGCAGATAACGCTGGAGAATCTGTGCTTCTTCGAGCGTAGACGGGAAATCAAATACTGAGGCAGGCACCAGGGTAATAATATCCGTAATATGCCCAATACAGCCCGTTCCCCATTGCAGCAAGTAATCGATCAACGCGTCAAATTCGAAAGACTGACTGAATTCAGGGTTAAATTTTCCCGTGGCCAGCCAGCTCTCGCGCCGGAACCAGACGCGTCGTAAATAGCGGTGAGGCGCAGCGAGGAATAGATCGAGATTGAAATCCGGTTTCCGTACCGGAGTGATTTCACCATCATCAGCGCGCACTGCCTCATCCGTATAAATGGCCTGACATTCCCCGGCCTTCGTGAGCATATTACGCATCAACCCAATACTTGCCGCAGTATATTCAACACCCGCGTCGATGCAATGCAGCCAGTCGAAGTCCTCAGTTTCAGCCAGTTGCCTGACAGCACTAACCCAGCTATCTACCGTAACCGCGCGAATATCCATAGTCGTAGCGTGATACCCAGGTTCTGGCGCAACAAGAAGAATCGTGCGTGAATCAACACCCTGACGGGTAAGTGAGGCGACGGATGCTTCGATAGCGCTCACCTGCGCATTCAGGCAAAGAATAACGTGTAGCAGACGAGTTTCTGCTGTAACCGTAGTCGGCAGAGTACGGTGAGAAATCCAGTGGCTGAATGAGTTGCGCTCCTTTACCTCATCGTGCTGCTGCGCTTTTGCTTGGGTTAGAAACAGGAAGTGCTCAAACTGGGTTTCCAGAAGTCGCCTTTTGGCCAGAACAACGTCGCGGACAATCGGTAGACCTTCCCGAATGACGTCCAGTGCTTCCGGAGAATCGGAGTAACCGAAACCGGCACCACCAATATCCTGTAACGATTGCTCGTTCAACGCATAATGCTCATAGCCTGGAACAGACAGCGAAACGACCGGGCAGCCACATAGCATGGCTAGCAGGCAGGTGCCTGACGACTCATAGGTGTAAAGCACCCGCCCGCGTTTCAGAAGCATCGCCAGTTCGCGTAATGACAAAGGGTTGCGCATTGACAAAATAGTGATGTTTTCTGGTAACCCAGATAAATCAAGCGCAGATTCAGGGATCCTGTTCAGGTAGAGAAAGTCTTTATCTTTAATTGGCTGGTCATCCTGAAAGAGTGAGAGGTCATAACATTCAATCCCCAGAATATTCGGATCGGGTTCTTTATCTGCAAACTCAGGGCGATACCAGAAAAAGAGATCGTCGGCACCGGCATCAATGGCATTTTGCATGATGACCCCTTCCCTGTTTAGCATGTAGCGGACGGTTACCGGCGCAGAAAAAGGATTTCCCGTAGTGACCTCCGGGTAAACAGCAATCCATGACCTGCCGCTGGAGATGACCTGTTCATAGGCTTCTTCCGTGAGCGCTGGCGCATTCCATTCGGGGTTGACGGTACAGCCAACCATCCAGGCGCGACCACCACGCTCATTGATCATATGGCATAAGCGGTGAAGCACCTGAATGCCCAACGACGATTCACGGTAGTCCGGTGCGGCAATCAGGTAGGGAGAATGAAGATCTATATGCATAGTCATTGTGCCAACCAACCTTGTTGCCAGTCATTGAGTCCATTTTCGCGCAGATACCAGTTGCGCTGTACGGCATTTCGTAATTCATCCCCCTGGCGGCTCCGGTAATCCGCGTCATTGAGGTAGGACTGAATGGCTTTCATCCAGTCTTTAAAACGGTTTTCAACTAGGGTCACCGGTAGTCCACAACGGTACGGAGCAATATCCGTGGCAACGATCGGTACTCCACAGGTACCAATTTCCAGCAGCCGTAAATTACTCTTGCATTCATTGAACTGATTGATTTCTAGAGGAACCAGTGCCAGATCGAGATTCAGATTGGCCAGCTTTTCAGGGTACATTTCGAAAGGAACGCCAGGGTGAAACTCACAATGGACATTACGCGGCTTCATTCCCATAAACACCCATTCAACGTCATTCTCCAGCGCCTTAATCAGAGGTAGCAGTATTTGGAGATCCCCTGCATGGGTACTCCCCCCCGCCCAACCAACGCGTAATTTTTTACCTACCCCCCGCTGACTCAGCAAATGCCCCCACTGGTCGGGAGCAAGGCGGTTCTGCGCAATGCGGATATCATGATGGAAACGGCTATAGGCTTCAGCAAGCGGCGCCGTTGAGACTACAATTCTGTCTGCGCTTTCGAGTATTTTGCGGAAGCTCTTGACCATGTGTTGCGGGTAGTTTTCACGATTACCATTTTTCAACGGCACGTTAAGTAAGAAATCATCGTACTCAATGATAACTTTGGCATTACAGACCTCACGCAGTTGCTGAATAATGTTCGGGAAACGGCTCCCGGTGAGTGACTCAAGTAAAATCACATCTGGCTGAAGTTGCGCGGCTTCCATGACTGAAGGAATGCTGTTCACCATACCGCCCTCCAGCATATGATGACGCTCCAATGCTTTAAACGGCTGCATAACCCGGTGATGCCCGCAGCCATTCCAGTCAACATGATGCGCCAGCACAACTGGTACAGGACGTCCCGGAAGAGGGGCATGCAGACGCGCACTGTTTTCACTCAGGGTGAAAAGCGCGCCGGATTTTTGCATGAGCGGATGATATGAAGGATCTATGAGCAGCTCGGCCTTCCACTCGTTACGCAACTGTGCGTAGTGTTCCAGCATCGGTCGTTCGGGAACCTGGTATTTATTGGCCAGAAGGCGTGTCGCTCCGCCCATATGTTGAACGCGCGAATAGGGTGTCCAGACGTTTAAATAGCCCTGCTTTTGCAGCCTTATTCCAAGATCAACATCGGCAAAATAGACGGGATAACGTTCTTGCGTAAATCCATTAAGCGCGAAAAACACATCTTTTCGCAGCATCATACAAGAACCACTCACTGCCGTTACGTTATGCGGGGCGTAAAGATAGTCGTGAAAACCTGAGTCAGCCCCTCCCGCTCCGGCAAAAGCAACCTCCACACCGTTTTGAACGCCAGTCAGGTAGCCACCATGCTGGATCCGACCATCCTTAAACTCTAGGCGAGCCCCTACCACGCCCACCTCTGGGCGTAATGCGTGTTCCAGTAACGCTTCCAGCCACGCGCCATCAATGATTTCACAATCATTATCAAGGAAAACGAGAACATCTCCCCTCGCCTGCTGCGCGGCGGCGTTGCCCATTTCAGCAAAATTGAATGGCTCGTCATAACGCAATATCCGTACCTGCTCCAGCCCAAGACTCGCTAAATCGCTCAGGAACTGACAGGCATCGCCCTCTACTGACTGGTTATCAACAATCATCAGTTCATAGCGAGCGTAGCGGGTCTTTTCCATCAGACTTTCAATGCAGTTCTTTAGTAAAGCAAATCGATCGCGCGTGGGGATAATAATAGAGACCATCGGCTGGGCATCCCAGTGATAGCGAAGGCGCGGTAGAGCTTTAACGGCTCCCGGCTCATAGGAGGCAGAAATACCAAGTCGCGTAAGGTGGGCCAGTACGCCGTTCCGATGCTGCTCCATAAGGCCTGGCTGCTCAGTCCAGCGTTGCGCAGGTTCAGAATTGCAGAGCAGCACTTCAGGCACATGTGTTAAGACACTGGTACCCTGCAACTCGACCAGACGCCAGAGCAAATCGATAAAAGGCGTATAAGCAAAGAGAGGGTTCAGCCCACCAGCGGCCTTTGCCGCATGGCAATCAATTAGCAGCGCCTGTCCAATATAAGGCTTACTGCGCAGGAGATCGATATTAACTCCGGGGCGCAAGGTAACAATCGGTTCATCGTTTTCGGCAACCGTCATTTCATCACAATAGGCGACACTTGCCTCCGGGTAATGAATTCGGTGCTCAGCGAATCGCAGCAGCGCGTCATCTAAAAGGGTGTAGCCCGCAGGGAGCATTAGCAACGCCTGAGCAGGGCTGTTTTCCAGTAACGCATTAATATCGGAAATAGAATACGCCACCTCTATAGAGATAGGCACTAGCGATTGAGCGAGCGCCGATGCATGGGTAAGCTGGTACTCTTCAGTCGTTTTATTCTGCGCGAGGATAACAACACCAAGTCTGGCTCTGTCCGGAAAGGCATCAGCACAGGCACGTAAAGCCTCGCGACGCGCGCTCGTGATATTTCGATCCTTTATCCAGCGAGTAATGGAGTAGTTTTCGCTCTGCTGGAGCAACAGCGCTTTGCTGTGAAATGCCAGCGCATAGCGATCTTTTTCAGAAAGCGTATAAGGCCTTTGCGACACAGGAAAATCTAGCACAGTGAGAATATTCTGCTCAAGGCTCCAGCGTGATACGAACGTCTGATGATTTTTATGCACCCATTTTATGGCATCTTCATAGCCGTCGGTCAGCAGTTGAATCCACTCGTCTGCCCCCGGGCAAAAACGCAAATTTACCCCGGAGAAATAGTTAGCTTCATAGTACGCAAGATTTGTATCGCTCAAATACCCTTCAACGTAGTTCCCGTGCGCTAAAAAGACCGGTACACCGAGAACAAGTGCTTTTGGAACATACTGTTCATCCGTGATAATAACGTCATAACCCGCGAGCCACTCTGGTTCAATACGCCCGGATTGAGCACTTAAATCGAGCCATTCAATGTATAGCTGCGACTGGGCTGCGCGCTGCTGAACTTCATACATTTCAGCGGACATTTTATCCGCGATATAGAGAATTCGTCGCAACTCTTGCGCCTCACGATCAGCGTAATCTTCGCAGTAAGCGTCCGGCACGAGCCACGGCATCAGGTGTAGCTTGTCTTCCTCGATCCCCGTCTGTAGCAGGATAGTCTGCGTAAACGCCGACAGGCCAAGCACTCGTGTTGCCAGAGCATTCTCCAGCTCGGCGCCCCATGGAATATAAAGATCATTGTAATCACTATAATGACGGAAGATAAAAGAGCCCGCCGTTTTCTGCTCATACAGAGCAGTAAGCAGTTTCTCGCAAAAAAAGCCTTTAACGACCCATATAACGTCATAGCGTGCGGCCAGTTCTCCCGCATTCTCTGTAACAATCGTCAGGGCTCCAGTTGCCTGCAGTCTGGCCATTTCTGGCTGAAGACGCTTCCCAATAAAGGAGGTACATAGAATCACATGCCATTCCCGTCTTAACAGGGCATCAGCTATGTCGAGCACTTCCGTGCACGAAGCAGACCATGCGTCAAGTTTGTCTACACTTATCAGAATTTCAGGCATTTTTTATCCTCAACGCCGCCACAAGGACGCCTACAGTTCTATTTTGAGTAATGCAATATTGTGAGGGAAAGAAGAAGGTTTAAGAGAAAAAATAGCTTGGATAATTGGGCTTAAATCTGGCGATTGGGAAATAAAAAAGGCATCCGAAGATGCCTTTTTGGCGTTATCAGAATTAACGCAACAGGGACAGCATGGTCTGTGGAACCTGGTTGGCCTGCGCCAGTACAGAAGAGCCAGCCTGCTGCAGGATCTGTGCGCGGGACATGTTGGACACTTCAGTCGCGTAGTCGGAATCCTGAATACGGCTGCGGGCAGCGGACAGGTTGTTCACGGTGTTGTTCAGGTTGGTGATGGTGGACTCGAAACGGTTCTGAGAGGCACCCAGCAGGCTGCGCTGGTTGTCTACAGATTTGATTGCCGCATCGATGTCTGCCAGCGGGTTACCATCGGTAGTACCACCGGAAGTCACGGTACCGCTCAGAACGTCGAAACCTTCTGCGGAGGTGGTACGTGCGTTACCGTTCACCATGCCGCCTGTAGCACCGGTCGCAGTGCTGACGCTGAACAGGTTGTAGCTATCAGAGCTGCTCAGGCCGATAGAGATGGTTTCGCTGTCTTTAGAACCCACCTGGAAGCTGTAGCTGCTGGTGCCTGAACCGGTGTTCAGCACTTTGATGCCGTTGAAGTCTGTCTGAGTCGTTACGCGGTTCACTTCTTCCATACGCTGGTTAACTTCAGCCTGGATGGAGTCGATGTCGGAAGCAGAGTTAGAGCTGTTCTGTGCCTGAACGGTCAGATCACGGATACGCTGCAGGTTGTTGTTGATTTCGCTCAGTGCGCCTTCTGCCGTCTGCGCCAGAGAGATACCGTCGTTGGCGTTACGTGCAGCAACGGTCAGACCGTTGATGTTAGAGGTGAAGCGGTTAGCGATCGCCTGACCAGCAGCGTCGTCTTTTGCGCTGTTGATGCGCAGACCGGAGGACAGACGCTCGATCGCGGTGCCCAGAGAAGACTGAGATTTGCTCAGGTTGTTCTGAGTCATCAGCGACAGAGTGTTAGTATTAATCACTGCCATGGTAAGTATCCTTTAATTGATTATGAGTTCCGGCTAGCTGCCAGGGGCTTCATCGCCTTCATAAAGGTTATCGACAGGGCATTTGCAAACTTTAGATCTTTTGATATTTTTTTATTTTCTTATTTCACCTTGATTTTAAAAGAAAAAAGCGCCGACATGCGGCGCTTTTTGTCTGTCATAACGGCGATTAACGCAGCAGGGACAGCATGGTCTGCGGAACCTGATTGGCCTGAGCCAGTACGGAAGAGCCAGCCTGCTGCAGGATCTGCGCACGAGACATGTTGGACACTTCGGTCGCGTAATCTGAATCCTGAATACGGCTGCGGGCAGCAGACAGGTTGTTCACGGTGTTGTTCAGGTTGGTAATTGTAGACTCAAAACGGTTCTGAGACGCACCCAGCAGGCTACGCTGGTTGTCTACGGATTTGATTGCCGCATCGATGTCTGCCAGCGGGTTACCATCGGTAGTACCACCGGAAGTCACGGTACCGCTCAGAACGTCGAAACCTTCTGCGGAGGTGGTACGTGCGTTACCGTTCACCATGCCGCCTGTAGCACCGGTCGCAGTGCTGACGCTGAACAGGTTGTAGCTATCAGAGCTGCTCAGGCCGATAGAGATGGTTTCGCTGTCTTTAGAACCCACCTGGAAGCTGTAGCTGCTGGTGCCTGAACCGGTGTTCAGCACTTTGATGCCGTTGAAGTCTGTCTGAGTCGTTACGCGGTTCACTTCTTCCATACGCTGGTTAACTTCAGCCTGGATGGAGTCGATGTCGGAAGCAGAGTTAGAGCTGTTCTGTGCCTGAACGGTCAGATCACGGATACGCTGCAGGTTGTTGTTGATTTCGCTCAGTGCGCCTTCTGCCGTCTGCGCCAGAGAGATACCGTCGTTGGCGTTACGTGCAGCAACGGTCAGACCGTTGATGTTAGAGGTGAA
>NZ_JBMKHT010000045.1:0-31215 GCF_049238165.1 Enterobacter cloacae complex sp. IR5422
TCTGGCGGCGTTTACTGGAAAACTCACTGTCGGCAAAAGTCAGTTGCTGGCTCATCCGGTTACTCATTCTGGGTTCAGGTTACAACACGATGATCTCACATCTCGGACTTATTCGCACCTTCCTTAATTAATAGTAATGGCTTAAACAGCCCGATAACCCGACAAGGGCAAAGCCCGCGTAGTTACTCCAAAAGACGGCTGACCCCAAACAGTATAGGTTTTCACTTCCTTCAGTAGTCGATAGACAAAAACAAAAGACGTGGCGTTCTTCGAGTGACTAGCGAGAAAACGCAAGTTTACGATCTTATCTTTTTGGTTTTACAGAGACTAACGAGCAAAGCGAGTTAGGCTCTATGATACTGAATAGACAAGTAAGTCATTTACTTTAAAGTGTATATTATATTAAGTTACGGGAATCAATATGTGGTATGTAAACCATTGATTTAACTACTATATGTTGTGGCATCAACCGTATTTTACTCATAATAACCGTATTTTCGACGTATACAATACGGTTATAGTTACGGTTATTATTTACATATAAATCAATTACTTATTCATTGCTACTAGTCGTTCAATTAAGGTAATAAGATCCGCACCTTCATCTTTTAGCAGTTCAACTAGTGCTACATGTTCTTCTGTTACGGTTTTCTTTGGTTTGTATTGCTTCATTCTATTAAGGGATTTCCCTTCCTTTACTAGTACTTCAAACGCCTGTGATACTAGGGTTGCTATGCGTTTGTACTTTTCACGCGATGATTTACTATCTGGATAGTTTTGATTTTTATTCTGTCTGAATAGTTTTAGATGTTCAAATACCATAACTTCACTGAATTCAGGAGCATTCTTTACTATCGCAAATACATCTTCTTCCGGTACACGGTTTTTACCTAGAAAAGTACTTTCCTGGATTATTCCACGCATTACTTCTTTTGCTTCACTAGATAGTGAATTAAAGCAAATGAAACGTAGTTCATTCTGGATCATTTGATTATTGTGTATTGTTTCTTTTCTCGCCATTATAATTCCCCCTTAATATGGGGCTGTCACTCCTACATGATAGCCCCTAAGTTATTATGCTTGTTTGATAATTCTTGTGTAACTATGTCGTGTAGTATTTCGGTTCCATAGTTGATTGAAGTAGGATGTAATCCCAATGTATGAGTACTTTCCAGTATTCCACGCATCAATAATTTGTACTTTCTCTTCTTCGGTGAATCTATTCCAGCTACGTTTATTTTTCGCTTTTGCCATATTCTCTTTTTGTGTAATCCATTGTAGGTTATCCACGTGATTGTTTAGAGGATTACCATCAATATGATCAACAACTAATTTCAATGATTCATCACGTTCAATAAAAGTTTCTGCGATTAGTCGATGAACTTCTACAGTTCTACTATCACCACCTTTGACAGATAGTGTTACTTTGTAGTACCCATTAGATTTTGAAGGGGTTAGCTTTAGTAGTGTTTCTGTCTTAGTATTGAATACATCACCTTCATTACTTACTACATAATATTCATATTTCGTTTCTTTCCATATTTTCATATATAACTTCCATATTACCCGCGTTACTTCTTGTAATCGCGTTTCTACTTATTGTGTGGTTAGTAGACAACCAATTAATTACTTACTGTTTAGTACAATGTACTGATCAATTAAGTAACCTACAGCAGAAGATAGAGTACCTTTTGATACCTTACCTTCATCAATCAATTTTTTTAGTACTTCAACCTGTGAATTAGATAAACGTGCGGTTATTACGTTATCTTTTCTATCCTTAGATTTATTATTCTTCATTTAATTAACTCATGTGATTTGTATACGTATACGTTATTTATCCCAAGCAAAAAAGATAGCCCTTTTAGGGGGCTATACTTTAGCAATATAGGAGAATTATAATGTTACCATCTATTTAGTCTCTGATGGCTGGAGAAATGGAATTATGCTTCGCAGTTCGGCTAGGTGAACATTTTCGATCACTCAGAAAGCCACATCAATATTATAGGACATTTTTTGCGTCTGTCCCAAATATTTTATAGATACCTACATTATACCGTGAAAAAATCACCCGTTCCAAAATTCTTAGGACTTTTTCTTTCGTAATTTATCAGTACTTTTATTTATGTGTTGTCTTACGTGACGTTCTACAAATGGTATCTTTAGTGGAAGTGCTAGTACTGTGAGAATCATAAACATCAATACTAGTATTGTGTAGATTGGGAAAAGAAAGATTTCAATTAATGGCTTTAGCATGTATACGCCTCCTGTATTGTATACATTTATTTATATAAAGAGGCGTAATCATGTGAGTTATTGTAATAGAAGTACTGATATGAACATACCAGGTTGGAACATTTCAATACTATAGCCCCTGAATCTTTTCAGGGGCTATAAGAAGGTAATGTACCTTCAACCGTCGGCAAACGGTAGAGGCGGCAACCTCTACCTTTCACCAACAGGAGTTTTGGCTTGATTGGTATTATATCAAATAGAAGGTTTTTTCACCAAGAAAAATCTCACATCGCCTAATATCAGTCACCCTCACGAATCACTTAACGCAAATCTTTGCTGTGACGCGTTTTGAGAGGCTCTATTACAAACCCACACCAACGCATTACCATATACGAAAAAGCCCCGCATACGAACGTACACGAGGCCAAAATTAAACTTAAAACGTAAAATCTTGTTTTTAAAATAATCAAATACTTATCGGAAAGTTAGATAGTCTGCCTTGCGATTTATGATGGCTTGACTATTCAACGTTATAAATAGTTAGCTTTACTAGTGTTGTTCAAACATAAATACACCCTGCTAATACCATCAAATACTAGCAGGGCAAAAAAATGTATCGTATTTCGCTTACGTCCCATGACAACTATCATCAAAGTACTGCTAACTACTCAACTGATACTACATTATTATTATTGTCAATTTAACTATAGACTACTTTCAAGTGCATCACTATGTACTTTGGAAGTAACGTTAGATTTATCACAAAAATACATGTAACGATTGTTAGTTACATTTTCAAAAGAGAAATACTATCATTACTCAACTTTGTATTTTTCAAAAAATCTTCACGGCTGAAGCAAGATTCTAAAATCGCATTTTTGATGGCTCTGCTGACGTTACAAGTCAATTAAGAGGTTTCTTTCGTTTTATGTTTAGGATACTCGTTACTTAGTGAATAAGAAACTCATATTGTTTCGCATCCAAACACCTACGGCATCACATCGATCTACAGCATCTACATAGTTCAGCAATAGCGAATAATCAATGATTGTAAGATCTTCTTTAGTCTGCTGAAAACGGATCTCACCATCTTTAACACTAATTACGAAAGATGGTGTGTAATAGAATTTAGCACCATCAACATTTTCAATGATCACCTCACTGATTAACTTTTGTTCTTTCTTCTTATTCTCTATAAAAAGGACATGCCTTTTCAGCTCGTTCTGCTTGTAGATAATGTCAATTGTGTAAAAATTGCCGTTACGCTTTAGACGAATATTAGAAACAATCTTGTTAAGTGCATTCTCATAACGTGTGCGTATGTCGACGTTATTCACATTATATAATTCAGTAACGTTAACATCCTGTAGTACTGGTAAATCTACTTGTACTGTAGCTAATGAAGCCTGACGTGCTAATAACTGTTCTAATTCTAACTTGGCATCATCCAATTCTTCCCGCATTTCAAAAGAGACAGCTTTACCAGCACTTTTACGCCGTTCAATACCATTTTCATAGTTAGTGATCTGATCCTTAACTTGATCAATTTGAATACGTATCACTTCAATTTCAGGATTGAATTCTTGTTCTTTAATCACAGTGTTTAGATCCATGCCTAATAAATGCTCTACTACAAAATGCTCTACTGTTTCATAGGTCATAGCTTTATTTTCGCAAAGTCCATCACGTTCATTGAGGCAACGAATGTATCTATATTCCTCGATTTTTGGATCGCCTTTCTTTGGTGTACGTTTAGCACGAACCACATTATGATACATTGGCCCGCCGCATTCAGTACAACGAGCGATACCACTAAACAAATTACTTTTAATCAGTACTTCTTCCTGTCCGTCTTTCTTCACGGTAACACGTCCAGCATTAGGACGACGAGACTTTAGCAATTCCTGTACTAATTCAAATTCATCTTCACTAATTACTACAGGGTACACGTCCATATCGTACTTTTTCTGAGTTACTGGATTTTCAATATCATCATGGTTACGGATGATTTCTGAAATGAAAATCTTACCAGTTACACGGCGATTAGTAAGAATTTTATGTACAAGCTCACCAGTCCACGGACGATTAAATTTATATTGCTCACCTTCTTTCGTTTGAAGTTGTTTAGCAATCGTGGGGCATCCCATGCCAGTTTGATAAAGAGCAAATATCTCTTTAACTACTGCCGCTTTATGATTAAGCACATACTTATCATTTTCTACTTCGATCCATTGAGGACGTTTATTAGCTACTATAGTACCTTTGTTGAATGCTTGTTCGCGTTTCTTCGCCCACCCTTTACGAATACGATCACTTTTATACTTAGATTCATCATATGCCCGTTGAGCATTCATCATTACAAAAGGTAGATCTTTAGAATTACTACGGCTGATAACTATGTTAGCCATTACATCATGAATAGCTACGTTATGTGCCATTAGAGCATTGATGTAACCCATCACATCAAACGGGTTCTGGCGGCTAAAGCGGTCTATAGATTCCACTACCAATATAGAACTATCCCACATACCATTACGTACTTGTTCCATCCATGCCCCTAACTCACCCTCAGAGATGTTTAAACCCTTAAAGGCTGAGACACCTTGATCCGATAGTACTACTGGGGCTGGATCATCCATTTCCGCACAAATGCCAGTACGCTCTAAGTAGCCTTCTAATAGTTCAGCTTGGCGTGCGATACCTGACCCGTCGAGCTGCTGATCCGAGCTAACACGATGATACACAAATACTTTTTTCATGTTAAACCTTCTAATTTTTGTTTGTATAAGCATAACACATTTGTATGATTATCAGGCAAAAAAGGTTTTAGCCTCCGACCCGCTGCCGGTTCCCCAGGCGCTGCAACTGATTGATCTGCTGGATGAGCATGCCATTCACGGCCTGATGTATGTGGATAACGCAATGGTCTACGAGCGCCCTACCGGCCACGTGGTGCGCACCAGCAACTGGGCGTTGTCCCTGCCTGAAGCGCAGCGTCCGGTCTTTACCCAGGTTTCCTCGCTGCGTCAGGCAGCCCAGGACGTTGAGGCTATCTGGAAATTCGCCCTGACGGATGAAGACACGACCAAACTGAATACCTTCGCGAAGCACGTAGAGGAAACGCTGGGGCTGGAGTGCGAGTGGTCCTGGCACGATCAGGTGGATATTGCCCGCAAAGGCAACAGCAAAGGCAAGCGTCTGACGCAGTATGTGGAATCACAGGGCTGGTCAATGCAGGACGCGATCGCCTTCGGCGACAACTACAACGACATCAGCATGCTGGAAGCCGTCGGTACGGGCGTGGCGATGGGCAATGCCGACGACGCGGTAAAAGCGCGCGCTAACGTGGTGATTGGCGACAACACCACCGACAGCATCGCGCAGTATATTTATACCCACCTGCTGTAATCAGGCGGTGATCGAGACGCTCTTAATTTGCGCGTAAAGCCACAGGCCGGGTTTGATCCCTAACTCATCCCTGGCCCACGGGCTGATGCGCGCCCAGAGCGTCCGGCTTCCCACCTCGAGCTTCACTTCCACCTGGCCGTTATCATCAAAACACTCCGCGACTTTGGCGCGCAGAATATTTCGAATACTGGTTTGCAGCGGCGGCTGCAGCACCAGCGAGACGTCTGATGCCTGAATACGAATACGCAGCGCGGACTGCAACGGCTTGTCGATCTTATTGACCCACAGGTGCTGATCGCCCAGCGCCAGCGCCGTCATCGCGTAGTGCGGATGGTGTTCCAGCACGCTCACCTTCAGAATGCTGCTCTGCTGTTCCCTGGGCAGCCAGGGGTGCATTACGCTGCTGCCCCACACCTCTTCCAGGTTGCCGAAGGCCTTGACGCTGCCCTCTTCCAGCACCAGCACTTTGTCGGCCAGATGGAGGATCTCATCCAGCGAATGGCTGACGTAGAGCATTGGAATATTAATTTCCCGCGTCAGGCGCTGCAGGTAGGGCAAAAGCTCACGCTTGCGCGGAATATCCAGCGAGGCCAGCGGTTCGTCGAGCAGCAGCAGTTCGGGTGCGGTCAGCAACGCGCGGCCAATCGCCACGCGCTGTTTTTCTCCGCCGGAAAGCGACGAGGGCAGTCTGTCGAGCAGTGGCTCAATGCCTAAAAGCGTCACCAGCTTATCAAACTGTCCGGCCATGCTTTTCGCCATGCCGTAACGCAGGTTGCCGCGCACGCTGTAATGCGGGAATAAGCGCGCGTCCTGGAAAACATAGCCAATGCGGCGTTTATCCGGCGTGAGATAAACCTTGTTTTCCACGTCGTTTAAGACGCGGTTATTCAATACAATCCGTCCTGACTGCGGGCGCGTCAGGCCGCTGATGGCATTTATCAGCGACGTTTTTCCCGCCCCCGAGACGCCGAAGATGGCAGTGATACCGCTTGCAGGCAGCGTCTCGTTAAGCGTCAGGGTATGGTTTCCCAGCGTCTGGGTGAAATTCAGTTCCAGCATGCTTATTTCCCCATCCGCTCACGGCTCAGCCGCGCCAGCCATTCCGACACCAGCAGCGATACCAGGGCTAGTACGATTGAGATGATACACAGCCGCGCCGCGGCGCCTTCTCCGCCCGGCGTTTGAATCAGGGTATACATGGCCGACGGAATCGTTCGCGTCTCGCCGGGGATGTTCGAGACGAAGGTGATGGTCGCGCCAAACTCGCCCAGCGAGCGGGCGAACGCCAGTACCGTCCCGACAATAATGCCCGGCAGCGTGAGCGGGAGCGTGATGGTGAAAAAGACGCGCCAGCGCCCGGCACCCAGCGTACGGGCCGCCTGTTCGAGCTTCATGTCCACGCCTTCCAGCGCGAGGCGGATCGCCCTCACCATCAGCGGGAATGACATTACCGCCGCCGCCAGCACCGCACCGCGCCAGCTAAACGCAAAGGTCAGCCCAAACCAGTCGTAAAGTTTTTCGCCAATAAAACCGCGTCGCCCCATGGAAATTAACAGCAGATAACCGACCACCACGGGCGGCAACACGAGCGGAAGATGAAGCACGCTGTCGAGCAGCGCTTTGCCGGGAAACCGACAGCGAACCAGTAGCCAGGCAAAGAAGATCCCAAAGGGCAAACTCAGCGCAACCGCCAGGGAAGAGACTTTAAGGCTCAGCAGAACAGCCTGCCATTCAGGATCGGTCAATATCATCAGTGAGTCGTAAATCCGTAACGTTTAAAGATCGCAGACGCCTCCGGCCCCTTCAGATAATCGCGGAAGGCCGTCACGGTCGCATTTTTATGTCCATCAACAATCGCAACAGGATATTCCACTTTCTTGTGGGAGTCTTCCGGGAACGTTGCCACCACTTTCACACCCTTACTGGCAATGGCATCAGAGCCATACACAATGCCCAGCGGGGCTTCGTTGCGTTCCACCAGCGCCAGCGCGCCGCGGACATCTTCCGCCGGGGCCAGCTTCGGTGACAATGTCTCCCATGCGCCCAGTTTTTGCAGCGCTTCTTTGGCGTAGATCCCGGCCGGAACGTGCTCCGGATCGCCCACCGCCAGACGCCCGCCGTTCAGCAGGCTTATCCAGTGGGTCTCTTTGTTGATGGTGAAGTCAGCCTGCGCGCTGGCTTTTGGCGCCACGACAACCAGGCTATTCCCCAGCAGCGTTTCGCGGGTTGCCGCATCAATCGCTTTTTTCTCCGCCGCGTAATCCATCCACTTCTGATCGGCCGAGATGAACAGATCCGCCGGCGCGCCCGCTTCTATCTGGCGAGCGAGCGTCGAGGAAGAGGCAAACGAGGAGACCACCTCGACGTTTTTCTCTTTTTTATACGCCGCCGCGATATCCTGCAGCGCGTTAGTCAGCGACGCCGCCGCAAAGACCGTGATTTTACCCTCATCCGCCAGCGCGTGTCCGGTAAGGGAAAGCGTCAACGTTGCCCCTGCAAAAAGGCGTACCCATGAACGTGCCATTTTTAACTCCTGTGAGTATCGTTATATACACATTAATATAACGGTAACGTCAGGGAGATCCCAGCGTTTAATCGTACCGCTGAAGAGGTAAACCGGCGTAGTGCGTTAAAGAGTATCGGCGAAAATGGGAAAATCTTGAGAGCAAAACGCCCGGCCAAGCCGGGCGTTTTGGGGGGAATCAATGCTGCTTTTTAGCCTGGTCTCTGTGACCAATGTTCGAAAAGACGTTGAACACTTCACCCAGGCCGTAGATGGCACCGAGGATGATGGCCATCACTACTGGTACCATGATCACGGCGAATACCAGACTTTTCAACAACTCTAACATGGTTTTCTCCAGATATTGTGAACAGCTTATTCTACCCTTTCAACTGAGAAAAACATCCCCTTTTGTGCGGTACCCTTTGCGCCCTGCACCATTTGGGTCACAATACCCTTTTTGCCAGGACACTGTTATGCAGGCCGAAATTCTTCTCACACTCCGACTTCAGCAAAAGCTTTTCGCCGATCCGCGACGTATCGCCCTGCTTAAACAAATAGAACAAACGGGCTCGATTAGCCAGGGGGCGAAAAACGCGGGCATCAGCTACAAGAGTGCCTGGGACGCCATCAACGACATGAACACCCTGAGCGAACAGCCGCTGGTGGACAGAGCCACGGGCGGCAAAGGCGGCGGCGGTGCAATCGTGACGCGTTATGGCCAGCGTCTTATTCAGCTTTACGATCTGCTGGCCCAGATTCAGCAAAAAGCGTTCGATGCGTTAAGCGATGACGATAACGTTCCGCTGGACAGTCTGCTGGCCGCCATTTCCCGCTTCTCGCTACAAACCAGCGCCCGCAACCAGTGGTTTGGTACGGTGACGGCGCGCGACAATCTGCAGATACAGCAGCATATTGAGATCCTGCTTGCCGATGGCACCACCCGTCTGAAGGCCGCCATAACGGCGCAAAGCGCGGAACGTCTTGAACTGGATGAAGGGAAAGAGGTGCTGGTGCTCCTGAAAGCGCCGTGGGTCAGTATCACACGCGATCCCGACGCGGCAAAGACAGCAGATAACCAGCTGCAGGGCACCATCAGCCTTATCGAACGCGGCCAGACGCAGTGCGAAGTGCTGATGACCCTGGCAGATGGGCAGCCGCTTTGCGCGACCATACCGCTCAGCGAGTCGGACGGTTTAGAAGAAGGTGCTGCCGTCACCGCGTATTTCAACGCGGACCGGGTGATTATCGCCACTTTGTGCTGAGCACATTGACAATCGTACCGACAGTGCGTATCCCTGATATCTGGTGCTGCAAAAACAGGGATAAACCATGTCATCATTGCATATTTCGCAAGGCACGTTTCGTCTTAGCGATACCCGAACGCTGACAATTGCTGATTTGACGCTACGCGCGGGTGAAAGCTGGGCGTTTGTCGGCACAAACGGCAGCGGTAAATCCGCGCTGGCCCGCGCGCTGGCCGGAGAGCTCAACCCCCTCAAGGGCGAATACCAGAGCGACTTTACGCGCCTGACGCGCCTGTCGTTTGAACAACTGCAAAAGCTGGTCAGCGACGAGTGGCAGCGCAACAACACCGATTTGCTCAGCCCTGGCGAAGAGGATACCGGCCGTACGACGGCGGAAATTATTCAGGATGAAGTGAAGGATCCCGCCCGCTGCCAGCGCCTGGCAGAACAGTTCGGTATCACCCCTCTGCTGAACCGGCGCTTTAAATACCTTTCGACCGGCGAGACGCGAAAAACGCTGCTTTGTCAGGCGCTGATGAGCGAACCTGAACTGCTTATTCTGGACGAACCGTTCGACGGTCTTGACGTGCAGTCCCGGGCGCAGCTGGCGTCTCTGCTGGCGTCGCTTAATCAGCAGGGATATACCCTCGTGCTGGTGCTTAACCGTTTTGATGAAATTCCGGACTTTATTCAGCACGCGGGCGTCCTGGCCGACTGTAACCTGACCGAGACCGGCGAAAAAAACGCGCTGCTTAAGCAGGCGCTGATTGCCCAGCTCGCGCACAGCGAACAGCTCGACGGTATTACCCTTCCGGAACCCGACGCCCCGTCGGCGCGCCACGCGCTTGATCCCCACCAGCCGCGCATCGTGCTGCGCGATGGGGTGGTCTCTTATGACGATCGCCCGATCCTTAATCACCTCAGCTGGACGGTCAATCCAGGCGAGCACTGGCAGATTGTCGGCCCCAACGGCGCGGGAAAATCCACGCTGCTGAGCCTGATCACCGGCGATCATCCGCAGGGCTACAGCAACGACCTCACGCTGTTCGGTCGGCGTCGCGGCAGCGGCGAAACCATCTGGGATATCAAAAAACATATCGGCTACGTCAGCAGCAACCTGCATCTGGATTACCGGGTCAGTACCACGGTACGCAACGTGATCCTCTCCGGGTATTTTGACTCCATCGGCATTTATCAGGCGGTATCGGACAAACAGCACAAGCTGGCCCAGCAGTGGCTGGACATTCTGGGCATGGACAACCGGGTTGCTGACGCGCCGTTTCATAGTCTTTCGTGGGGGCAGCAGCGTCTGGCGCTGATCGTTCGCGCGCTGGTGAAACACCCTACGCTGCTGATCCTCGACGAACCGCTGCAGGGACTCGACCCGTTGAACCGCCAGCTTATCCGCCGCTTTGTGGACGTGCTGATTAGCGAAGGTGAAACGCAGCTGCTGTTCGTTTCACATCATGCCGAAGATGCCCCCTCCTGCATCACCCACCGCCTGGAGTTTGTTCCGGACGGTGAGCACTATTACTATCGGCAAAGCAAAATCGATTAATCCCCGGAGGGCACCGCCCTCCGTTTTTCAGATAACCTGCACTAATACATTGCTATCCCGTTGATCTACAATGCCTCACGGTAGCTGAAAATCGGATTTTAAAAACAGTGTAAACGATTCCACTATTTTATCCCATGTCACACTTTTCGCGTCTCTGTTATGCTATGGTTATTACATACCATAAGCCCAATGGAGCGAAATATGCGAGTTCTGGTAACAGGTGGTAGCGGTTACATAGGTAGTCATACCTGCGTGCAACTGCTGCAAAACGGCCATGACGTCATCATTCTCGACAACCTGTGCAACAGTAAGCGCAGCGTGCTGCCTGTGATTGAACGTCTTGGCGGTAAACACCCGACGTTCGTGGAAGGCGACATCCGTAACGAAGCGCTGATGACCGAGATCCTTCACGACCACGCCATTGAAGCGGTGATCCACTTCGCAGGTCTGAAAGCGGTCGGTGAATCCGTTGCTAAGCCGCTTGAGTATTACGATAACAACGTCAACGGCACCCTGCGTCTCATCTCCGCCATGCGTGCGGCCAACGTCAAAAACTTCATCTTTAGCTCTTCCGCCACCGTCTACGGCGATCAGCCTAAAATCCCTTACGTTGAAAGCTTCCCGACCGGGACGCCGCAGAGCCCGTACGGCAAAAGCAAGCTGATGGTGGAGCAGATCCTGACCGATCTGCAAAAAGCCCAGCCGGAGTGGAGCATCGCGCTGCTGCGCTACTTCAACCCGGTCGGTGCGCATCCGTCTGGCGATATGGGGGAAGATCCGCAGGGCATTCCGAACAACCTGATGCCGTATATCGCCCAGGTGGCGGTAGGACGTCGCGAGTCGCTGGCGATTTTTGGCAATGACTACCCGACCGAAGACGGCACCGGCGTGCGCGACTATATCCACGTGATGGATCTGGCCGACGGCCACGTTGCGGCCATGCAGCAGCTGGCGGATAAACCGGGCGTGCATATTTACAACCTCGGCGCCGGGGTCGGCAGCAGCGTGCTGGACGTAGTCAATGCCTTCAGCAAAGCCTGCGGCAAGCCGGTGAACTACCACTTCGCACCGCGTCGTGAGGGCGATCTGCCTGCTTACTGGGCCGACGCCACCAAAGCCGACAAAGAGCTTAACTGGCGTGTTACGCGCACGCTTGATGAAATGGCACAGGATACCTGGCACTGGCAGTCACGCCACCCGCAAGGCTATCCGGACTAAGGATCCGTCATGACGCAATTTAATCCCGTCGATCATCCGCATCGTCGCTTTAACCCGTTAAGCGGGCAATGGATTTTAGTTTCTCCGCATCGCGCCAAGCGCCCCTGGCAGGGGGCGCAGGAGACGCCTGCAAAACAGACGCTGCCGCAGCACGACCCGGACTGCTTCCTCTGTCCGGGCAATACGCGCGTCACCGGGGATAAAAACCCGGACTACAAAGGCACCTTCGTGTTCACCAACGATTTTGCCGCCCTGATGACCGACACGCCGGACGCGCCGGAAAGCCACGATCCGCTGATGCGCTGTGAAAGCGCGCGCGGTACCAGCCGCGTGATCTGCTTCTCTCCCGATCACAGCAAAACGCTGCCGGAGCTGAGCGTTGAGGCCCTGAAAGAGGTGGTCAGCACCTGGCAGGCGCAAACTGCCGAGCTGGGTCAAACTTACCCATGGGTGCAGGTGTTTGAAAATAAAGGTGCGGCCATGGGCTGCTCTAACCCGCACCCGCACGGCCAGGTCTGGGCGAACAGCTTCCTGCCTAACGAAGCCGAGCGTGAAGACCGCCTGCAAAAAGCGTATTACGCGGAAAACGGCTCGCCGATGCTGGTGGATTACGCGCAGCGTGAGCTGGCCGACGGCAGCCGTACCGTGGTGGAGACCGAACACTGGCTGGCCGTCGTGCCTTACTGGGCCGCCTGGCCGTTTGAGACGCTGCTGCTGCCGAAAGCGCACGTGCAGCGCATCACCGAACTCAGCGACGCGCAGCGCGACGACCTTGCCCTGGCGCTGAAAAAGCTGACCAGCCGTTACGACAACCTGTTCCAGTGCTCCTTCCCGTACTCCATGGGCTGGCACGGCGCACCGTTTAACGGGGAAGAGAATCAGCACTGGCAGCTGCACGCCCATTTCTATCCGCCGCTGCTGCGCTCTGCGACGGTGCGTAAATTTATGGTGGGCTACGAAATGCTGGCAGAAACCCAGCGTGATCTGACGGCGGAACAGGCGGCTGAACGTCTGCGCGCCGTTAGCGACGTCCACTATCGCGAATCAGGAGTCTAAAAAATGAGTCTGAAAGATAAAACACAATCCCTGTTTGCTGAGAAATTTGGCTACCCTGCCACCCACGTAATTCAGGCACCTGGCCGCGTCAACCTGATCGGTGAACACACTGACTACAACGACGGCTTTGTGCTGCCGTGCGCCATCGATTACCAGACGGTCATCAGCTGCGCGAAGCGCGACGACCGCCAGGTTCGCGTGATTGCGGCGGATTACGGTAATGAGACGGACGCGTTCTCCCTCGATGCCCCGATTGTGACGCACGACAGCCAGCAGTGGTCTAACTACGTGCGCGGCGTGGTGAAGCATCTGCAGAAGCGTAATAAAAACTTCGGCGGCGCCGATTTGGTCATCAGCGGCAACGTGCCGCAGGGGGCGGGCTTAAGCTCCTCTGCGTCTCTGGAGGTCGCCGTCGGCACCGTGTTCCAGCAGCTCTATCATTTACCGCTGGATGGCGCACAAATCGCCCTGAATGGTCAGGAAGCGGAAAACCAGTTCGTGGGCTGCAACTGCGGCATCATGGACCAGCTGATCTCCGCGCTGGGCAAAAAAGAGCACGCGCTGCTGATCGACTGCCGCTCGCTGGGCACCAAAGCCGTACCCCTGCCAAAAGGCGCGGCTGTCGTGATCGTCAACAGCAACTTTAAACGCACGCTGGTGGGCAGCGAGTACAACACTCGCCGCGAGCAGTGCGAAACCGGCGCCCGCTTCTTCCAGCAGCCCGCCCTGCGCGACGTCACGCTCAATGAATTTAACAAAGTGGCGCACGAGCTGGACCCGATTGTCGCCAAACGCGTTCGTCACGTGCTGACGGAGAATGCCCGTACCGTTGAAGCCGCGTCCGCGCTGGCGAAAGGTGACCTGAAACGCATGGGTGAACTGATGGCGGAATCTCACGCCTCCATGCGCGATGATTTTGAAATCACCGTGCCGCAGATCGACACCCTGGTGGAGATCGTCAAAGCGGTCATTGGCGACAAAGGCGGCGTGCGCATGACGGGCGGCGGTTTTGGCGGCTGCATCGTTGCGCTGGTGCCTGAGGAGCTGGTCCCTGCCGTACAGGACGCCGTGGCGAAGCAGTACGAAGCAAAAACAGGTATCAAAGAAACCTTCTATGTTTGCAAAGCATCACAAGGAGCCGGACAGTGCTAAACGAAACACCTACCCTCGCACCGGATGGTCTGCCGTATCGCCTGTTAACCCTGCGCAATCGCGCGGGGATGGTGGTTACGCTCATGGACTGGGGTGCAACCCTTCTTTCAGCACGCGTACCGATGCCGGACGGCAGCGTGCGCGAAACCCTGCTCGGCTGCGCATCGCCCGAGCAGTATGTTAATCAGTCTGCCTATCTGGGCGCATCCGTAGGGCGCTATGCGAACCGCATCGCGAAGAGCCGTTTTGAACTCGACGGCGTGCCGTACACCCTGCTTCCAAGCCAGGGTGAGAACCAGCTGCACGGCGGCCCGGACGGGTTTGATAAACGTCGCTGGAAGATTGTTCGTCAAAACGACGGCGAAGTGCTGTTCTCGCTGGATTCGCAGGACGGCGATCAGGGCTTCCCGGGTAACCTTATCGCCTCTGCGCGCTTTACATTGACGGACGACAACCGTATTGCCATCGAATACCGTGCGACGGTCGACAAGCCGTGTCCGGTTAACCTGACCAATCACGCGTACTTTAATCTGGACGGTAACCAGTGCGACGTGCGGAACCACAAGCTTCAGATCCTGGCGGATGCGTATCTGCCGGTTGATGAGATGGGCATTCCGTACCAGGGCCTCAAAGACGTGAGCGGCACCAGCTTTGACTTCCGCAGCGCGAAATCCATCGCCCAGGATTTCCTGAGCGATGACGACCAGCGCAAGGTGAAAGGCTACGACCACGCGTTCCTGCTGCAGGCTAAAGGCGATGTGAAACAACCTGCCGCACAGGTCTGGTCCACCGATGAGAAGCTGCAGATGACGGTTTATACCACCGCTCCTGCCCTGCAGTTCTACTCAGGTAACTATCTCGGCGGCACGACGGCGCGCGAACACGAAGAGTACAGCGACTGGCAAGGCCTGGCGCTGGAGAGCGAGTTCCTGCCGGACAGCCCGAATCATCCGGAATGGCCGCAGCCGGACTGCGTGCTGCGCCCGGGTGAAGAGTACGTTAGCGTGACGGAATATCATTTTATTCCACATTAATATTCAGCCCTCCCTCTGGAGGGCTTTTTTCTGTGCGCCTTGCTGAAAATAGCGCCGATCGCAGACAAAATCATAACCCTGGATTCACAAGCATCTTACACTCAGAGACTATTTTCGCTATGGTTAGGGTTAAGCGTTGCTGCTGGCACGGCCACGGCAATATAATGAGAATTGTTATCATTCTAAAAATGCTTGAGGAGTAAGAGATGGCTATTACTAAGCTGGTTCTGGTGCGTCACGGCGAAAGCCAGTGGAACAACGAAAACCGCTTTACCGGTTGGTACGACGTTGATCTGTCCGAGAAAGGCGTAAGCGAAGCAAAAGCAGCAGGTAAACTGCTGAAGGAAGAAGGCTTCAGCTTTGATTTTGCTTACACCTCTGTGCTGAAACGTGCCATCCATACCCTGTGGAACGTGCTGGACGAACTGGACCAGGCCTGGCTGCCGGTTGAGAAATCCTGGAAACTAAACGAGCGTCACTACGGTGCGCTGCAGGGCCTGAACAAAGCGGAAACCGCTGAGAAATACGGTGACGAGCAGGTTAAACAGTGGCGTCGCGGCTTCGCGGTCACCCCACCAGAGCTGACCAAAGATGACGAGCGCTACCCGGGCCACGACCCGCGTTACGCGAAACTGACCGACGCTGAGCTGCCAACCACCGAGAGCCTGGCGCTGACCATCGACCGCGTTGTCCCTTACTGGAACGAAACCATTCTGCCACGTCTGAAAAGCGGCGAGCGCGTGATTATCGCCGCTCACGGTAACTCCCTGCGTGCGCTGGTGAAATACCTGGACAACATGGGTGAAGACGAAATTCTCGAACTGAACATCCCAACTGGCGTACCGCTGGTGTATGAGTTTGACGAAAACTTCAAGCCAATCAAACACTACTACCTGGGTAACGCGGACGAAATCGCAGCGAAAGCGGCGGCCGTTGCGAACCAGGGTAAAGCGAAGTAATTTTCGCTGACCATAAAAAAAGCGCGGAACCGTCCGCGCTTTTTATTTGAGCCGTCAGAATTAACCGCGACGCGCTTTCACCGCATTCGCCAGCTGGCGCAGGATGGCGTCGGTATCGTCCCAGCCGATGCAGGCATCGGTCACGCTCTTGCCGTACACCAGCGGCTCGCTGCCTTCCAGGTTCTGGTTACCTTCAACCAGATGACTTTCGATCATCACCCCAATTACCGCCTTCTCACCGTCGGCAATCTGCTGACAGACATCTGCGCCCACTTCCATCTGCTTTTTAAACTGCTTGCTTGAGTTGGCGTGGCTGAAATCGATCATCACCTGCGGTGGCAGCCCGGCTTTTTCCAGCCCGACTTTGACTTCGGCCACATGCTTTGCGCTGTAGTTCGGCTCTTTGCCGCCGCGCAGAATGATATGGCAGTCACCGTTACCGCTGGTGTTAACGATGGCGGAGTGGCCCCATTTGGTCACGGACAGGAAGCAGTGCGGTGCGCCCGCTGCGTTGATGGCGTCGATAGCCACCTTAATGGTGCCGTCAGTGCCGTTTTTGAAGCCTACCGGACAAGAGAGACCGGACGCCAGCTCGCGGTGAACCTGAGATTCAGTAGTGCGGGCACCAATTGCCCCCCAGCTCATCAGGTCTGCCAGATACTGGGGCGTAATCATATCCAGGAACTCACCGGCCGCAGGCAGCCCGCTGTCGTTAATCTCCAGCAGCAGCTTGCGCGCAATGCGCAGGCCGTCGTTGATCTGGAAGCTGTTATCCATGTGCGGATCGTTAATCAGCCCTTTCCAGCCAACGGTGGTGCGCGGTTTTTCAAAATAGACGCGCATCACGATTTCCAGCTCATCCTTCAGCTCTTCACGCAGGGTGAGCAGACGGGCTGCGTATTCTTTCGCGGCAGCAGGATCGTGGATAGAGCATGGGCCAATCACCACCAGAAGACGATCGTCATTACCTTTCAGGATCTTATGGATCGCTTTACGAGCATGAGAAACCGTGTTTGCGGCATTTTCAGTGGCGGGGAATTTCTCAAGGAGTGCTACAGGAGGTAATAACTCATTGATCTCTTTAATACGTAAATCGTCATTCTGATAATTCATCTTCGTTCCAGCTCTGCCATATCTTTAGTAATGAAAGCAATCCTTTCAATCTATCTTGTCGCTCAGGAAGTGTAAACACGGTTTTACACTTCACGCAGATAATTCCTGGAATTCGCCTAAAAATCGCCACAAAATAGCGAAAAACGAGATCTAACCTAAGCTTTTTAACTGTAACAACCATTTTTACACGCTTAAACGCGATTCCCGACTGACGTAAGTCCGTATGGCGGAATCTTTCGCCTCTGAAAAAGATGCACTGTTGGAAAAAGTTATCCAGCGTAACGACAAGAACAGGAGCACCATGATGAAAATGACAAAACTGGCAACCCTCTTCCTGACCGCCACCCTCACCCTGGCCAGCGGTAGCGTTCTTGCGGCCGAAACGGGCTCATCGGGTAACGGTGATGCAAACGCGGCTGCGTCAGCAGGCCAGGTCGCCCCTGATGCCAAACAGAACGTCGCCCCGAACAATGTCGATAATAGTCAGATTAATAATGGAAACACCAACACCGGCGGCACCATGCTGCACCCCAACGGTACCGACTCCGGCACCATGAATCATGACAGCATGAGCAAAGATGAAGTTCATAAGAACTCCATGTGTAAAGATGGCAAATGTCCCGACCCGAATGACAAAGTGGGGGATGATGCCAATACCAAAACAGATGGTACGACTCAGTAACCGGCTGTGAAATTAATGATAAAAGGAGAGCTAAGGCTCTCCTTTCTTTTTGAGTAACCTATTAAAAACGCTACACTAAAAACGATAACGAATCAGGAAAGATAACATGGCACACACACATTCCCACGCCGCCGGCGACGACAACGCTAAACGATTGCTGCTGGCCTTCGGCGTCACCGCAACCTTCATGATTATTGAGGTCATCGGCGGTCTGGTCTCCGGCTCTCTGGCGCTACTGGCTGACGCCGGGCATATGCTTACCGATGCAGCGGCGCTACTTTTCGCCCTTCTGGCCGTCCAGTTTGCCCGTCGTCCCCCCAATACACGCCATACCTTCGGCTGGCTGAGGCTGACGACCCTTGCCGCCTTTGTTAACGCGATTGCCCTGGTGGTCATTACCATTCTTATCGTCTGGGAGGCCATTCAGCGCTTCAGACATCCTCAGCCGATTGCCGGGGCGACCATGATGGTGATTGCCGTGGCAGGGCTGGTGGCGAATATCCTGGCCTTCTGGATTTTGCACCGCGGCAGCGAGGAAAAGAACCTCAACGTGCGCGCGGCGGCTCTGCATGTGCTGGGGGATTTGCTCGGTTCAGTCGGGGCGATTGTCGCCGCGCTGGTGATCCTCTATACCGGCTGGACGCCTGTCGATCCGATTTTGTCAGTGCTGGTGTCGTGTCTGGTCTTGCGCAGCGCCTGGCGGCTGCTGAAGGAGAGCGTGAATGAACTGCTTGAAGGGGCTCCGGCATCCATGGACATCGACGAGCTGAAGCGCAACCTGCGCCGTACTGTTCCGGAAGTCCGCAATGTCCACCACGTGCACGTCTGGCTGGTGGGGGAGAAACCGGTCATGACGCTCCATGTCCAGGTGATCCCGCCTCACGACCACGATGCGCTGCTCGATCGCATCCAGCACTTCCTGGAACATCACTACGACATTAGCCATGCCACCGTTCAGATGGAGTATCAGCCCTGTAGCGGACCGGACTGCCACCTTAACGAGGCGCAGTCCGGTCATTCACATCATCATGACCACTAGCTGGAAAGCGCGCGAGAGCCTCGCTCACGCGCGCTGTTAATCCACATCCGGCTACCGTTCAGCGCGATGAAGGTCAGCAACAGATATTCCAGCGACATGGCATAGACGCCCTGCAGGGCGAAGATCGCCACGCTGATAACGTTGATGATGACCCACAGCAGCCAGTTCTCAACGTATTTACGGGTCATCAGAATCATCGCTGCAATCGACAGCACCATCATGCAGGAATCCCAGAACGGGAAAGCATCCGGCTGGAGTTCTGGCATCGTCACGTTCAGGCCGATGCCGGACATGACCGAAACGGCAATGCGGGTCAGGAACGCAAATACCGGATTGATGAAGACGGTCATTAAGCCAATGGCCACCACGCAGGCGACAAACCAGGCGATGGCTTTCGGCAAGGGCAGCCAGCGAATCTGCAACTCTGCCTCCTGCTGGCTGTTCTGACGCGACCACGCATACCAGCCGTAAATATTGGCGGCGAAGAAGAACAGCTGCAAAAGCAGGCTGGCGTACAGCTGGATCTGGAAGAAGATAATCGCAAACAGCGTGACGTTAATCAGCCCGAATGCATAATTACTGATCTTCTCAAGGCTTGCCAGCCAGATACACAATAATCCCGCCAGCGTACCAACGGCCTCAATCCATGACAGGTCATAGCCACCTGCACCAATCGGTATATGAACCAGAATGTTCTGTGTGCTAAAAAAATCCATCTTTTCCCCGGGGCGTAGTGAATTAAGTACGTAGTGTAGCCGCGAAATCCAGCATGCGGTTAAGCGGAATTAACGCGCCTTCACGCAGGGCAGCATCCACGTGGATTTCATGCGCCGCACCACCGGTTTCTAACCCTTCGGCAATCGCTTTCAGGCCGTTCATCGCCATCCACGGGCAATGCGCACAGCTGCGGCACGTTGCCCCCTCGCCTGCCGTAGGCGCTTCGAGAAGCTCTTTCTCCGGCACGGCCTGCTGCATCTTGTAGAAGATACCGCGATCGGTCGCCACGATGAGCTGCTTGTGAGGCAACGTTCTGGCCGCGTTAATAAGCTGGCTGGTTGAACCCACCGCATCCGCCATGTCGACAATCGACTGCGGAGATTCAGGGTGCACAAGAATGGCGGCGTCAGGATAAAGCGCCTTCATGCGCGCCAGCGCCTGCGTCTTGAACTCATCATGAACGATACAGGCGCCCTGCCAGCAGAGTACGTCAGCCCCCGTCTGCTTCTGAACATAATTACCGAGATGGCGATCAGGCGCCCAGATAATTTTCTCCCCCAGACTATCCAGATGTTCAATCAGCTCAACGGCGATGCTTGACGTGACCACCCAGTCTGCCCGCGCTTTCACTGCTGCCGACGTGTTCGCGTAAACCACCACGGTCCGGTCAGGGTGGGCATCACAGAAGGCCGTGAATTCGTCAATCGGACAGCCGAGATCCAGGGAACACTCCGCGTTAAGCGTGGGCATCAGAATGGTTTTTTCCGGGCTCAGGATCTTTGCCGTTTCTCCCATAAAACGCACGCCGGCAACCAGCAGCGTGGAAGCGGGATGTCGTGCACCGAAGCGCGCCATCTCCAGTGAGTCAGAAATGCAGCCCCCGGTCTCTTCCGCCAGCTGCTGAATTTCCGGGTCAGTGTAGTAATGGGCCACCATCACCGCGTCGCGCTCTTTAAGAAGACGTTTAATCTTCTCGCGGTAGAACTGCTTTTCGTCCTGGCTCAGCGGGACAGGCTTAGGCGGAAACGGATAGATTGCGGCTTCAGGATCAAACATCACACTCATTATGGCTTCTCGTTTTACGGGCTTAACAATATTGCCTTTCATTTGCCTGACATAGCAAAACGCGTGGCAATTGTGTTTTGTATACTAAACAAGATAGCGAATCTGGCGTGAAAAGTCACCGGGAATAGATGGGCGGAGCATTTGTTGTACCGCAGATAGCAAAAAGGCGCCTTTAGGGCGCCTTTCTACACTGGTGGGTCGTGCAGGATTCGAACCTGCGACCAATTGATTAAAAGTCAACTGCTCTACCAACTGAGCTAACGACCCCTTGCGGGATTTTTTTCTTCGAAGTGGTGGGTCGTGCAGGATTCGAACCTGCGACCAATTGATTAAAAGTCAACTGCTCTACCAACTGAGCTAACGACCCATTCGGGTGCTGACTTCGAAGATTTTTACTCGGTACCACTTTAAAGTGGTGGGTCGTGCAGGATTCGAACCTGCGACCAATTGATTAAAAGTCAACTGCTCTACCAACTGAGCTAACGACCCGAGTGGTGGGTGATGACGGGCTCGAACCGCCGACCCCCTCCGTGTAAAGGAGATGCTCTACCAACTGAGCTAATCACCCACTCTGTACTGCCGGAACTGCGTTAAGTGGTGGGTCGTGCAGGATTCGAACCTGCGACCAATTGATTAAAAGTCAACTGCTCTACCAACTGAGCTAACGACCCACTTTTATGCTGCTTTCACGTTGTTTGATATCCCGTGGCAACGGCGGCATATATTACTGATTTAAGAATTCTGCGCAACAAAAATTTCGATGAAGATCACTTAACTGCTTAGTAATCATGCTGCACGACCAGAAATAACGCGATTTCTGGTCATGCGATAATCATCCCATCGAATTCAGACGTTTTTGCGCCTGCTTAGCACCTTCGGTACCCGGGAATTTTGCGACCACTTGCTGATAAACCGCTTTGGCTTTCGCCGTGTCGCCTTTGTCCTGCATGATCACGCCAACCTTATACATCGCATCTGGCGCTTTCGGCGATTTTGGGTAATTTTTCACCACTGAGGCAAAATAAAACGCCGCATCGTCCTTTTTACCCTTGTTGTAATTCAACTGACCGAGCCAGTAATTGGCATTTGGCTGATAAGTGGAATCAGGGTATTTCTTAACAAAGCTCTGAAACGCAGCAATCGCGTCATCCTGACGAGATTGATCCTGCACCAGGGCAATGGCCGCATTGTAATCCGTATTCGCGTCACCGCTCTGTACAGGCGCGCCTGTTGAGGCAGACGTATCAGCAGATGGCGCTGGCGTAGACGTCGCCGCACCGCTCTGATCGCCTGCGGCTGGCTGCGCTGCTGCACCACCACCGCTGCTCAGGCTATCTATCTGCAACAAGATTTGCTTCTGACGTTCCACAACCTGATTAAGCTGATACTGGCTTTCCTGAATCTGGCCGCGGAGAGAGTCAATATCATTCTGGTTATCGGAAAGTTGTTGCTGGAGTTGGGTTAAAAGCTGGCTGTGAGCGTTAGAAATACGCTCGAGTTGAGTGACCCGGTCTTCTACCGAGCCTGAGCCGACACTACTGATTGGTGCCTGAGCAAAAGCGGCCCAGGGGGCCGCTATTCCAACCAGTAACGACAGACTCAACAGATGATGTCTGAAGTTACTGCTCATGCAATTCTCTTAGTAAACCAGTACGGCACGACGGTTTTTGGAGTAAGCCGCTTCGTCGTGACCCAGTACTGCAGGTTTTTCTTTACCGTAAGAAACGATGGAGATCTGGTCAGCAGAAACGCCTTTACCCTGCAGGTACATTTTAACAGCGTTAGCACGACGTTCACCCAGGGAGATGTTGTACTCTGGGGTACCACGTTCGTCCGCGTGACCTTCTACGGTGACTTTGTAAGATGGGTTGCTACGCAGGAAGTTAGCGTGCGCATCCAGCATCGCAGCGAAGTCAGAACGGATGTCGTATTTATCCAGATCGAAGTAAACGATGTTGTTCTGCTGCAGCTGCTGCATCTGAAGACGCGCCTGCTCTTCAGAAGACATGTTGCCATTGCCGTTCGCGTCCATACCGGTGCCGGCACCCATCATGCCTTCGCCGCTCTGGTCATTGCTGGCGTTCTTGTTAGAAGAACACGCTGCGATTGCCATTACAGGCAGAGCGATCATCAGCCCCTTCAGCACTTTGTTCAGTTGCATTTCTATGATTCCTTTAGTAATCAATTAATTATTATTTACAGATACGGCGACCAGGCAGGTGATTTTACCTGTCCATCAGTTGCCGGAATACGCGCTTTGAAACGCCCATCTGTAGAAACCAGATTCAGCACAGATCCCATCCCCTGAGAAGAGCTGTAGATTACCATAGTGCCGTTAGGTGCCAGACTTGGCGTTTCATCCAGGAACGTTGACGACAGAACTTGCACGCCACCCGCTACCAGATCTTGTTTGGCAATGTGCTGCTGCCCGCCGTTGGAGCTGACCATTACCATAAATTTACCGTCGCTGCTCACGTCTGCGTTCTGGTTCTGAGAACCTTCCCAGGTAATACGCTGCGGAGCACCGCCGTTGATGTTGACTTTATAAATTTGTGGACGGCCGGCCTGGTCAGAGGTAAACGCCAGGTTTTGACTGTCCGGGAACCATGAAGGTTCGGTGTTGTTGCTGCGACCGTCGGTCACCTGACGGATCTGGCCAGAGCCAATGTCCATCACGTACAGGTTCAGGCTACCGGTTTTTGACAGCGCAAACGCCAGTTTAGAGCCGTCTGGAGAGAACGAAGGCGCACCGTTGTGACGTGGGAAAGACGCCACCTGACGAACCGCACCGTTTGCCAGCGTCTGGATAACCAGCGCAGAACGGCCGCTTTCGAAGGTCACATACGCCAGCTTAGAACCGTCCGGAGACCAGGCTGGAGACATCAGTGGCTGCGAGGAGCGTTTCACCAGGAACTGGTTGTAGCCATCGTAATCAGATACGCGCAGCTCATACGGGAATTGACCACCGTTGGTCTGCACCACGTACGCGATACGGGTACGGAACGCACCTTTAATGCCGGTCAGTTTTTCAAATACCGCATCGCTGGCAGCGTGTGCCGCGTAGCGCAGATACTGCTTAGTGACCTTGTAAGAGTTCTGGGCCAGAACGGTACCTGGTGCACCGCCGGTATCCACCAGCTGCCAGGCCACGTTGTAAGAACCGTCCGGATTAGGGGTAACCTGACCCACAACCACGGCATCAATACCCAGTGCAGACCATGCTGCAGGCTGAACTTCCTGCGCGCTACCCGGCTGCTGTGGCAGGCGAGAACGATCTAACGGGTTGAATTTACCGCTGTTACGCAGGTCAGCCGCCACGATGCCACCGGCATCTTCAGGTGCAGCGCCAGGACCGGCCCACTGGAACGGAACAACACCGATTGGGCGAGCCGAGTCCACCCCCTGGGTGATCTCGATACGTACTTCTGCGTGCAGTACTGCTGCCCACAGCATTAAAAAACTAAATGCTACACGTAATGCCTGCTTCATCATATCTCCCTTATCCGGGTAACCTTACCCACGATAATTTAGCAGAATGTTAACAAACTCAAATAGACAAAACTACCCGAACCCTGTGACTAAACCTGGTCTATTTTTCCCCGTTTGCACGGGGAAAATGTAACTTAAGGTTTGAAGTCCAGCGGCGCATTTTTGAAGACTTCGTAGACTGCCTGCGAAGGCGGTTTAGGCATCTTCGCCTGACGCGCTGCAGCCAGGGCCGCAGTACATAAAGCCGGGTCGCCACCTTCAGACTTAATATCCAGCAGCATGCCGTCCGGAGCCAGTTTTATACGCAACGTACACGTTTTACCGGTATAGGAAGACGCATCATAGAATCGGCTTTCAATAGCGGATTTAATCTGCGCGGCATAACCGTTGATTTCAGCCCCTGTCGCACCGTTACTCTTAGTGTTACCACTTCCGGTCGGCGCTGCGTTGTTTCCTTTCGCCCCACCGCCCGTTTTCGGCGCATTCTTACCGGAGCTCAAATCGCCGAGCAGATCGTCAACCCCTGCGGCAGCAGCGGCTTTTTCAGCGGCGGCAGCCTTTTTAGCAGCCGCTTTTTCAGCTGCTGCTTTCTTATCGGCAGCGGCCTTCTCAGCTGCAGCTTTTTTGTCAGCAGCGGCTTTTTCGGCGGCTGCCGCTTTTTCTGCCGCGGCTTTTTCTGCTGCTGCTTTCTCTGCAGCAGCCGCTTTCTTCGCGGCCTCGGCAGCAGCTTTCTTCTCTGCTTCCTGAGCGGCCTTTTTCGCGGCTTCCGCTTCTGCTTTCTTCTGAGCATCAGCTGCGGCTTTCTTCGCGGCTTCGGCTTCCGCTTTCTTCTGAGCATCAGCGGCCGCTTTCTTCGCCGCTTCGGCTTCCGCTTTCTTCTGGGCGTCGGCAGCCGCTTTCTTCGCCGCTTCTGCCGCTAATTTCGCCTGGGCATCAGCCTGTGCTTTCGCGTCCGCTGCGGCTTTTGCTGCCGCCTCTTCCGCCTGCTTTTGCTGTTCCTGTGCTTTTTTCGCGGCCTCTTCGGCTTGTTTCTGCTGCTCTGCCTGCGCTTTCGCAGCTTCCTGCGCCTGCAAACGTTCTTTTTCAAGCTGCTTCAGACGTTCCTGCTCGGCAGCCTGCTTTTCACGCAGCTCTTCCGCCTGCTGTTGCGCCTGTTTTTCACGCTGCTCTTCAGCCCGTTTTGCACTCGCCTTCTGCTGCTGTTGGCGATTATAGTTCTGTACTACCGCACCGGGATCCACCATGACGGCGTCAATGGAAGATCCTCCACCGCCGCCGGCTGATGCATCAATATGCTCGTCGAACGAACTCCAGATCAGCGCTGCAAAGAGAATAACGTGCAGCACTGCGGAGACGATTATCGCTCGCTTAAGCTTGTCGTTCTGTTCGGTTGCCTTTGACACTATCGGTTCCCAAAAACTACGCGGATGATCAAATAGGTTGGGTCATTAAGCCAACTGACTTAACACCCGCACTATGTAGCAAGTTCAGCGCTTTAATAATTTCATCGTAGGGTACGTCTTTCGCGCCACCGATTAAGAAGACCGTTTTCGGATTTGACTCCAGGCGACGCTGCGCTTCGGCAATAACCTGCTCAGGTGGCAGCTGATCCATACGATCTTTTTCTACCACGACGCTGTATTGCCCTACGCCGGAAACCTCAATGATAACCGGAGGATCGTCATTGGTGCTCACCGCCTGTGATTCTGTCGCATCCGGCAGATCCACTTCCACGCTCTGGGTAATGATTGGCGCTGTTGCCATGAAGATCAGCAGCAGTACCAGCAGGACGTCCAGCAGTGGAACGATATTGATTTCGGACTTGAGCTCGCGACGACCTCGTCCACGCGATCTGGCCATGGTTTACCCCTTGTTGCTCTCGGTGCTGGTAAACGCCTGACGGTGCAGAATCGCAGTGAACTCTTCCATAAAGTTGTCGTAGTTCAGTTCCAGTTTGTTCACGCGCTGGTTCAGACGGTTGTAAGCCATAACCGCAGGAATTGCCGCAAACAGACCGATAGCGGTCGCAATCAGTGCTTCAGCGATACCCGGTGCAACCATCTGCAACGTGGCCTGCTTCACCGCGCCCAGCGCGATAAAGGCGTGCATGATCCCCCACACGGTACCAAACAGACCGATATACGGGCTGATGGAGCCGACAGTACCGAGGAACGGAATATGCGTTTCAAGGTTTTCCAGCTCGCGGTTCATCGAAATGCGCATCGCACGCGAGGCACCTTCCACCACCGCTTCCGGCGCATGATTGTTTGCACGATGCAGACGGGCGAACTCTTTGAAACCGCTGTAGAAAATTTGTTCGGAGCCGGTCAGGTTTTCACGACGCCCCTGGCTCTCCTGGTACAGACGAGAAAGCTCAATGCCCGACCAGAACTTATCTTCAAACGCTTCAGCCTCACGGCCAGCGGCATTGAGGATACGCGTTCTCTGGATGATGATGGCCCAGGATGCGATTGAAAAACCAATCAAAATCAACATGATAAGTTTAACCAGAAGGCTTGCCTTCAGGAACAAATCAAGGATATTCATGTCAGTCACTGCTTAAACTCCGCGACAATAGACTTAGGAAGCGCACGAGGCTTCATTATGGTTGGATCAACACAAACAATCAGCACTTCAGCTGAGTTCAGTACGGTATTCTCTGCGTTGACTATCCGCTGCGTGAAAACCAGTGAGGTCCCGCGCATTGATGTAATTTCAGTTTGGACTTCGAGCATATCGTCGAGTCTGGCAGGCGCAAAATACTCAAGCGTCATCTTGCGTACCACGAAGGCAACTCGCTCAGCCAACAGCACCTGTTGACTAAAGTGATGATGGCGCAGCATCTCTGTGCGTGCCCGTTCATAAAAAGCAACGTAGCTGGCGTGGTAAACCACACCACCGGCATCGGTATCTTCGTAATAGACACGAACCGGCCATCGAAACAGCGTTGTATTCACTTTACATCCCAGTAATGCAACAAAAGTTAGAGCTTTTAAACTTCGCTACTATACGCGCGGGAAAGATGGTTTGGAATGGGGGAAAGTAAACGGAGAGTAAATTTTTATGGGCTCGGGTAAGCCCATAACGTTAACGGACATTTCTTATTCAGAAGAAGAAGAAAATCAAACCGGCGAGTAGCACCAGATCGGCGATTAGCGGGCAAAAAATTCCCTGCCAGTGAACGGCTTTCGGACGAAAGCCCACGCCGTGGATCACACCTGCGCACACCGCCCACATAATGAGGAAGCCGTGCCAGATTTCAAGCTCGCTGGTTTTCGCTGCAAAGCGCGAAGGGTCCCAAAAGATACAGCCTGCCAGCAGTAATGCCATCACTAAAGAAAGCGCCCGAAACGGGCGCTTATCCATTACCGCGTAAAGTTTCGCGATAATATTCATCAGTGTTTTTCTTCACCCGCTTTGGTCGCTTCTACGTGCTCAAGCGCCAGGGCAGTGATGACACCAAATGCACAGGCAAGAAGCGTCCCTAAAATCCATGCGAAATACCACATATTCAGCTCCTTACTTAATACATAGAGTGGGTGTTGCTTTCGATATGTTCTTTCGTGATGCGGCCGAACATTTTCCAGTAACACCAGATGGTGTAGGCCAGAACAATCGGAACGAACACGCAAGCAACATACGTCATCAGGTTCAGCGTCATATGGCTGGACGTTGCATCCCACATGGTCAGGCTAGCATTCAGCATGGTGCTGGATGGCATGACGAATGGGAACATCGCAATACCCGCCGTCAGGATGATGCATGCCAGAGTCAGTGAAGAGAACACGAACGCCAGCGCGCCTTTTTCCAGACGAGACGTCAACATGGTCAGCAGCGGCAGCAGCACGCCCAGCGCCGGGATCGCCCACAGTACAGGGGTAGTGTTGAAGTTCACCAGCCATGCTCCCGCCTGACGCGCCACTTCTTTGGTCAGCGGGTTAGACGGTGCGGTGTGGTTAATGGCAGACGTCACCACGTAGCCATCAATGCCGTACACCACCCACACACCGGCCAGCGCGAAGCAGACCAGCGTAACCAGCGCAGCAACCTGAGCCGTCGCGCGGGAGCGCAGATGCAGCTCGCCCACGGTACGCATCTGCAGGTAGGTTGCGCCCTGAGTGATGATCATCGCCACGCTGACGACACCGGCCAGCAGACCAAACGGATTCAGCAGCTGGAAGAAGTTACCGGTGTAGTAAAGACGCATGTACTCGTCCAGGTGGAACGGTACGCCCTGCAGCAGGTTACCGAACGCCACGCCGATCACCAGCGGTGGAACGAAGCTACCGATGAAGATGCCCCAGTCCCACATGTTGCGCCAGCGGGTATCTTCAATCTTCGAACGGTAGTCGAAACCGACCGGACGGAAGAATAAAGAGGCCAGCACCAGAATCATCGCCACATAGAAACCGGAGAACGCAGCCGCGTAGACCATCGGCCAGGCAGCGAACAGCGCGCCGCCTGCGGTGATCAGCCACACCTGGTTACCGTCCCAGTGCGGGGCGATGGAGTTGATCATGATTCGACGCTCGGTGTCATTACGACCGAGGAAACGGGTGAGCATCCCCACCCCCATGTCGAAACCATCCGTGACGGCGAAACCGATCAGCAGAACGCCAACCAGCAGCCACCAGATAAAACGCAATACTTCATAATCGATCATTTGATGACTCCTGTCTTAGCGTGCCGGCTGAGTAGTCGCAGTGGACTGCTCGTAGTGATAGCGACCGGTTTTCAGGCTGCTTGGGCCAAGGCGCGCGAACTTGAACATCAGGAACAGTTCAGCCACCAGGAACAGGGTGTACAGACCACAAATCAGCAGCATGGAGAAGATCAGGTCGCCTGCGGTCAGGGACGAGTTCGCTACCGCCGTTGGCAGCACCTCACCGATCGCCCATGGCTGACGGCCATATTCCGCCACAAACCAGCCGGACTCAATCGCGATCCACGGCAGTGGAATACCGTACAGCGCGGTGCGCAGCAGCCATTTTTTCTCGCCGATGCGGTTGCGAATCACGGACCAGAAGGACGCCGCAATGATCAGCAGCATGATGATGCCGCAGCCCACCATGATACGGAATGCGAAGTACAGTGGCGCAACGCGTGGAATTGAGTCTTTGGTTGCCATCTGGATCTGCGCTTCCGTCGCATCAGAAACGTTCGGGGTATAACGCTTCAGCAGCAGACCGTAACCCAGATCTTTCTTCACGTCGTTAAACTGATCGCGAACGGCCTGGTCGGTAGAACCGGCACGCAGCTGTTCCAGCAGCGAGTAGGCTTTCATACCGTTACGGATACGCTCTTCGTGCTGCACCATCAGCTCTTTCAGACCCGTCACCTGCTTATCAACAGAACGGGTGGCGATGATACCCAGCGCGTAAGGGATTTGAATAGCGAAGCGGTTTTCCTGCGCGTCCTGATCGGGAATACCGAACAGCGTAAAGGCAGCAGGTGCCGGCTGGGTTTCCCATTCGGCTTCGATAGCGGCCAGTTTGGTTTTCTGCACGTCGCCCATTTCGTAACCGGATTCATCACCCAGAACAATAACGGAGAGAATCGCAGCCATACCGAAGCTTGCTGCGATAGCAAAGGAGCGCTTGGCGAACGCGAAGTCACGACCGCGCAGCATGTAGTAAGAACTGATACCCAGTACAAACATCGCGCCGCACACATAGCCAGAGGCGACGGTGTGAACGAATTTAACCTGAGCAACCGGGTTCAGGACCAGCTCGGCAAAGCTGACCATCTCCATACGCATGGTTTCGAAGTTGAAATCAGATGCGATAGGGTTCTGCATCCAGCCGTTCGCGACCAGGATCCACAGCGCGGACAGGTTCGAACCTAATGCCACCAGCCAGGTCACCGCCATATGCTGGACTTTACCCAGACGGTCCCAACCGAAGAAGAACAGACCTACAAAGGTGGATTCAAGGAAGAATGCCATCAGACCTTCAATGGCCAGCGGCGCACCGAAGATATCCCCTACATAGTGGGAATAGTAAGACCAGTTAGTCCCGAACTGGAACTCCATGGTCAGACCGGTTGCCACGCCCAGTGCGAAGTTGATACCAAACAACTTGCCCCAGAACTTGGTCATATCTTTATAAATCTGTTTGCCGGAGAGAACGTATACCGTTTCCATGATGGCCAGCAGGAACGCCATACCGAGCGTCAGTGGCACAAACAGGAAGTGGTACATCGCGGTCAAGGCAAACTGTAAGCGCGACAGTTCGACTATATCTAACATCATGACTCCTTGCTCATCGCATGAAGACTCCGAGAGTGAACCCCGTCAGAAAGAGATCCACACGCATGCCCCAATACAAATTATTCGCATCCTTGTCGTCGTTATTACCCTGAAGGAGGATAAAAACGATGACGTGAGGTTACAAATACGTTAATAAAAAACTCAAATTGATACCGCAAATATAATACGCTGCAAAACCCTTACAATAAACAGGTTTTTATTGAATCACATTTACGTTTTTCGACGGTGATCAATTTATAGCAAAATTACCACTTTTCGGCCATTTTGATCGGGAACAATTTAGCGCTTTTCAGCACCTTTTTCCAAGGATTAAACTTTGATTTAAATCAAAAACAAACCTTGATGTTAAGGAAGGTGCGAATAAGTCCGAGATGTGAGATCATCGTGTTGTAACCTGAACCCAGAATGAGTAACCGGATGAGCCAGCAACTGACTTTTGCCGACAGTGAGTTTTCCAGTAAACGCCGCCAGA
>NZ_JBMKHT010000046.1:0-31134 GCF_049238165.1 Enterobacter cloacae complex sp. IR5422
CAGGGCCAAAATCAGCCACGAAGAGACGATTTTGGGCTGAAAATTGGAAAATTGAGCCACAGGACGTCGATAAAGGACGGTTTGGGGCGTCATATCGGGAGCTGCGGACCACTTAATCGCAACTTCCATAAAAACCCTGATTGAAACACGTGCTTTGACACGCTGCAACGCGGAATGTCAAAGATCGAAAACGTCTTGACGACTTTATCATCATATCTATAATGAGTGCTTACTCACTCATAATCAAGTTTACCCTGCGCACGCTATCGGATGGGGCGCGTTTTCGGGTCAGGATATGAAAAAACCTCTCTTCATCTGCGTGGTGTTAATCATGATTATTGCTTCAGCCGCGAGTTTACCGTTTGTTCTGAATGCCGGATTCGGCCAGCCGCCGCAGGGTGAACGGCTTACTGAAGTGGAGGCCTCTCCACAGTATCGCGAGGGGAAATTCCACAATACGCTGCCGACGCCGGGTTATAACGGTGACAAAAATATGCTGGTCGCGATGTGGGAGTTTCTGACCAAAAAAACCGAAAACGCTCGCCCGGCCCAGCCGCTGCCGCTGGTGAAAACCGATCTTGCGAGCCTGCCGCTGGAGCAGGACACCCTGGTGTGGCTCGGTCACTCCTCGTGATATCTGCAGCTCGCGGGCAAACGCATCCTGATTGACCCGGTTCTTGGCAACTCTGCCGCGCCGTTCTCGTTCCTCAATAAGGCCTTTGCCGGGGAGTATCCGTGGCGTGCTGAAATCATGCCGGCGATCGACCTGCTGATTATCTCGCACGATCACTACGATCATCTGGATTACGCCACCATCAGGGCGCTACTGCCGAAGGTGAAGCGGGTGGTGACGCCGTTGGGCGTCGGCTCCCACCTGCGTTACTGGGGGATGAAGCCCGAGATTATTGACGAGCGCGACTGGAACCAGTCGGTGCGCATCAGCGATGCGTTGACGGTGCACGTTCTGCCGGCGCGTCACTTCTCCGGCCGCGGCATCAAACGCGATCGCACCTTGTGGGGCAGCTTCATGTTCGTCACGCCAGAGCAGAAGATTTACTACAGCGGGGATTCCGGTTACGGCCCGCACTTCAGGGCCATCGGTGAACAGTTTGGCGAAGTGGACGTCGCCATCATGGAAAACGGCCAGTACGACCAGGACTGGAAGTACATCCATATGCTGCCGGAGGAAACGGCGCAGGCCTCGGCGGATCTGAACGCGAAAGCCGTGTTGCCCGGGCATAACGGACGCTTCGTGCTGGCGAAACACGCCTGGAACGATCCGCTGATCCAGCTGGCAAAAGCCAGCCAGGATAAAAATTATCGGTTGCTGACGCCGGAACTGGGCGAGCCCGTCCGGGTAAGCGACACCGCGCAAACCTTTCGTGCGTGGTGGGAATAATGTTTAAGCGAGAAGCAGAGGGGGACAGCAGTATGACCATTTCCGCTCAAGTCATCGACACTATCGTCGAATGGATCGACGACAATCTGCACCAGCCATTACGAATAGAAGAGATTGCCCGCCACGCGGGTTACTCGAAGTGGCACCTGCAGCGGTTGTTTATGCAGTACAAAGGGGAGAGTCTGGGGCGCTATATCCGTGAACGCAAGCTGCTGCTGGCGGCGCGCGATCTCCGTGAATCCGACGCCCGGGTGTACGACATCTGCCTGCGTTACGGGTTTGACTCGCAGCAGACGTTTACCCGCATCTTTACCCGCACGTTCAACCAGCCGCCTGGCGCGTACCGTAAAGAGAACCATAGCCAGACACATTAACCTGTCGCGTGTAGGCCGGGTAAGGCGTAGCCGCCACCCGGCCTTTTTATGGGCTCACGACGCCAGTGAAAACCAGCGTCGCCAGACGAAACGCAGCACGAAGAATTCAATCGCCCCGAGCAGTAAAAACCACACGCAGAACAGAATGGTATAGAGCTGGTTAAGATCGACCATGTGAAAGGTCTGAACCAGCTTCTGCGCCAGTACCAGCCCAAGCGAAGGCGCAGGGAGCAGCAGGCATGAAAGCAGTGCCAGCAATAAAATGCCGCCTGCGGTGAGCAGCGATTCTAGCGGGTGTTTCATCGTAATGTTAATCGTCAGTTAAAAATGTCATTGTCCGGCATCCCGGAACGTAAAGCAATATAAACCCGGCGCACGTTTACGGATAAAACGAATGCGCTATTCTGTGAATAATTAACAGAAAAAGATAAATATCCCAGACGCGATTAAATAATTATCGCGTAGTGTAAATAAACGTCCGTCTCAGGAAAATAATTTTACAAATGTATAGGTGCTATAACCAATTAACGTGGCAATAACAATGGCCGCGATAACGTATAACACCAGTCTGCGCACGCGATAAATACCCCACATGGTTCCCCCTCGTTTAGTTTTGGTTTAGAAATATTTTGTAAAAATCAGATCGTCGAAATAGTTTTAATCAGTTTTGAATAACCGAGAAGTCATTATATTGCGGTAGATCAATTTTACCCACAAGACTTTAAAATGAATTTATTTAAGCCCGAAAGGAATTCAGGCTTCTGTTCACCGGAAATTGAAGGAAAAATACGATGACTGAAAAAAAAGTGATTCCGAACGTGCCGCCTTCCGGCGGGCTGGCATACCAGCAGACCGTAGAGCAGGTGCTTGCACACGCGCAGAGCCAGGCCAGCGGCCTGGACCGTGCAGAGGCGCAGGCGCGTCTGCAAAAAACAGGGCCGAACGCGCTGCCGGAGAAAAAAGGCAAACCCGCCTGGCTGCGTTTCCTGGCCCATTTTAATGATGTGCTGATTTATGTCCTGCTGGCCGCCGCCGTATTAACGGCAGTAATGGGCCACTGGGTTGATACGCTGGTTATTTTGGGCGTGGCGGTAATCAATGCCTTAATTGGTCATATTCAGGAAAGCAACGCGGAAAAATCCCTGAAGAGTATTCGTAATATGCTCGCCAGCGAGGCGCGCGTTATTCGTAACGGCAACCATGAAACAATTCCCACAACTGAAATAGTCCCGGGCGATATTATTGTATTACGCGCGGGAGATCGTATTCCGGCGGATATGCGTTTAATTGAAGCGCATAATTTACGCGTGGAAGAGGCGATTCTGACCGGTGAATCCACCGTGGTGGATAAACACGTTAATCCGCTGAGCGGCGAATTACCGCTGGGCGATCGCACCAATATGGTCTTCTCCGGGACGACCGTCAGCGCGGGCGGCGGCATCGGCGTGGTCACCGCCACCGGTCAGGATACGGAACTCGGCCACATCAACCAGATGATGGCGGGGGTCGAGAAGCACCGTACGCCGCTGCTGGTGCAGATGGACAAGCTGGGTAAGGCGATCTTCGCGATTATTCTGGCGATGATGGCCGCGCTGTTTGTCTTCAGCCTGGCGTTCCGCGAGATCCCGATGGGCGAGCTGCTGCTCTCCCTGATCAGCCTGGCGGTCGCCTCCGTACCGGAAGGTCTGCCGGCGATTATCTCCATCATCCTCTCCCTGGGCGTGCAGGCAATGGCGCGCAAGCGGGCCATCATCCGCAAGCTGCCGACGGTGGAAACGCTTGGCGCGATGACCGTGGTCTGCTCGGATAAAACCGGCACCCTGACCATGAACGAGATGACGGTCAAAGCCATCATCACCGCCGACGCCTGCTACCGCGTGGACGGCAACAGCTACGAGCCGGTGGGCAACCTCTATCTGGAAGGCAGCGACGAGCCGGTCCACATCCAGCCGGGCACCGTGCTGGAGCAGTACCTGCGCACCATCGACCTGTGTAACGACAGCCAGCTGATTCAGGACGAGCGCGGGCTGTGGGGCATCACCGGTGGGCCGACCGAGGGCGCGCTGAAGGTGCTGGCGGCGAAGGCCAACCTTGAGCCGGTGATAACAACGCTGGTTAACAAAATCCCGTTCGACTCGCAGTACAAGTACATGAGCACCCACTACCAGATTGGCGGTGAGGAGCAGATCCTGATCACCGGGGCGCCGGACGTCATTTTCGCCTTGTGCGCCGAGCAGCAGACCCGTCACGGTGCGGAAGCCTTCAACCGCGCGTACTGGGAAAGTGAGATGGAGCGCTATGCGCGTCAGGGGCTGCGCATGGTCGCCGCGGCGTTCAAGCCGGCGAACGGCGAGCAGGAACTGACGCACGATGACCTGAGCCACGGCCTGATCTTCCTCGGCATCGCCGGGATGATGGATCCGCCGCGCCCGGAAGCGATTGACGCGATTAACGCCTGCCAGCAGGCGGGGATCCGCGTGAAGATGATCACCGGCGATCACCCGCAGACGGCAATGAGCATCGGGCAGATGCTGGGGATCTGCAACAGCGAGCAGGCGGTCACCGGCTATGAGCTGGAGAAGATGGACGATGCCGCGCTGGCGGAAGCCGCGGTGAAGTATGACATCTTCGCCCGTACCAGCCCGGAGCATAAGCTGCGCCTGGTGAAAGCGCTGCAGGACAAAGGTGAAATTGTCGGCATGACCGGTGACGGCGTGAACGACGCCCCGGCGCTGCGTCAGGCGGACGTGGGCATTGCGATGGGCATTAAGGGCACGGAAGTGACCAAAGAGGCGGCGGACATGGTCCTGACGGACGATAACTTCGCCACCATCGCCAGCGCGGTGAAAGAGGGGCGTCGCGTTTACGACAACCTGAAGAAGACCATCCTGTTCATCATGCCGACCAACCTGGCGCAGGGGCTGCTGATTGTGATTGCGCTGCTGGCGGGGAACATCATTCCGCTGACGCCGGTGCTGATTCTGTGGATGAACATGGCGACCTCCGCCACGCTCTCCTTCGGCCTGGCCTTTGAGGCCGCCGAGCGCAACATCATGCGCCGTCCGCCGCGTCAGACCGGCCAGCACGTGATGGACGCCTACGCCGTCTGGCGCGTGGCCTTCGTCGGCACCATGATTGCCATCGCCGCCTTTGCGCTGGAAGCCTGGCTGGCCCCGCGCGGCCACAGCGCGGAGTTCATCCGCACCGTGCTGCTGCAGATGCTGGTCTGCGCCCAGTGGGTGTACATGATTAACTGCCGCAACACCGAAGGGTTCTCCCTCAACCGCGGCCTGCTGGCGAACAAAGGGATCTGGCTGGTGACGGGCGTGCTGTTCCTGCTCCAGGCGGCGATTATCTACCTGCCGTTTATGCAGATGCTGTTCGGTACCGAAGCGCTGCCGCTGCGCTACTGGTTTGTGACCCTGGCCGTTGCAGGCGTGATGTTCTTCGTCGTCGAAATCGAGAAGCGACTGACCCGCAGGTTCCGTAAGGCTGCATAACGAAAACCTTACCCCTCACCCTAACCCTCTCCCCACAGGGGAGAGGGCCGGGGTGGGGGGAGAAACAACGCTGAGGTACTCCCATGAAATTCCCGGTCCTGTTAGCACTTCTTGTCAGTACCCTGCAACCCGCATTCGCCGCCATTCCCGTTCGCGTCGCCACCGTGGAGCAAACCGCCCACGCCGCCGAGCGCCAGATCCCGGGCCGCATCGAAGCCATTCACACCGTTGAGCTACGGGCGCGCACGGAGGGCGCGATCGCCAAAATCCACTTCCGCGACGGGCAGTACGTGAAAAAAGGCGACGTGCTGTTTGAGCTGGACGACGCCGAGCCGCGCGCCGCCCTGCGCCTGGCGCAGGCCGAAGTGAAAAGCGCCGAAGCCACGCTGCGCCAGGCGCAGCAGCAGCTTTCCCGCTTTGAAAGCCTCGGCAGCAGCAACGCCATCAGCCGTCACGACGTGGACAACGCCCGCATGCAGCGCGACGTCGCCAGCGCCGCTCTCGAGCAGGCGAAGGCCCGGCTCGACGCCCGCCGCGTCACCCTGAGCTACACCCGCATCACCTCGCCGATTGACGGCCGCGTGGGGCACAGCAGCTTTCACGTGGGTAGCCTGGTCAACCCGGCGAGCGGCGTTTTGGTGGAGGTGGTGCAGCTTGACCCGATCCGCATCGCCTTTGCGCTGGAAGAGGGGGCGTTTGCCGCCAAAGCCGGACAGCATGCGGATATCAACGCCATGAAGCGTGCCTGGCAGGCGCTGATCGACAGCAACGGCCAGCGCGTCAGCGGCGAGCTGACGTCAGTGGATAACCGCGTTGACCCGCGTACCGCCAGCGTGATGCTGCGCGCCGAGTTTGCCAATCCGCGCCATCAGCTGCTGCCCGGCGGCAATGTGAATGTCTATTTGCGCCCGGCAAGCGAGCAGCCGGTGCTGACCCTCCCCGCCGCCGCAGTCCAGCAGAACGGCGAAGGCTTCTTTGCCTGGGTGGTTAATGCCGACGGCAACGCCGAAATGCGCCTGCTGAACGTGGCCGGGCAGATCGGCCAGCAGTTTCAGATTGCCTCCGGCGTGAAGTCCGGTGAGCGAGCGATTACTGACGGCGCGCAGCGCGTGCAGCCAGGCGCTGCCGTCCAGATACTCAATTAAGGAGCCATCATGCTGACGTTTTTCATCAAACGCCCGCGCTTCGCGATGGTGATTGCGCTGGTCATCACCCTGCTGGGGGCCATCGCGCTAAGGATTATCCCGGTGGAGCAGTACCCGCAGATCGCGCCGCCGGTGGTGAACGTCTCTGCCAGCTGGCCGGGTGCCAGCTCGGCCGACGTGGCGGAGGCCATCGCCACGCCGCTGGAGACGCAGCTGAACGGCGTGGACCATATGCTCTACATGGAGTCCACCAGCTCGGACGAAGGCTCGTACAGCCTGAACATCACCTTTGCGGCGGGGACCGATCCGGACCTCGCCGCCATCGACGTGCAGAACCGCGTGGCGCAGGCCGTGGCGCAGCTGCCCACCGAGGCGCAGCAAAACGGCGTGCAGGTGCGCAAGCGCGCCACCAACCTGATGATGGGGGTAAGTCTTTACTCACCGAATAACACCCACACGCCGCTGTTCGTCAGCAACTACGCCAGCACCCAGGTGCGCGAGGCGCTGTCGCGTCTGCCCGGCGTGGGGCAGGTGCAGATGTTCGGCGCGCGCGACTACAGCATGCGCATCTGGCTGCGCCCGGACCGCATGAACGCCCTGAACGTCACCACCGATGACGTGGCGCAGGCGCTGCGCGAGCAGAACGTACAGGGCGCGGCCGGCCAGGTGGGCACCCCGCCGGTGTTTAACGGCCAGCAGCAGACCCTGACCATCAACGGGCTGGGGCGCTTAAGCCAGGCCGACGAGTTTGCCGACATCATTATTCGCGCCGGGGAGATGGGCCAGCTGGTGCGCCTGAAGGACGTCGCCACCATCGAGCTCGGCTCGCGCAGCTACAGCTCCGGCGCGCAGCTGAACGGGCACGACTCCGCCTATTTGGGTATCTACCCGACGCCGTCCGCCAACGCCCTGCGCGTGGCCGACGCGGTGCGCGGGGAGCTGGAGCGCCTCTCGACGCGCTTCCCGGACGACCTGGTCTATGAGGTGAAATTCGACACCACCACCTTTGTCGCCGCCACCATTAAAGAGATCGGCGTCTCGCTGGCGCTCACGATGCTGGCGGTGGTGGTGGTCGTTTCCCTGTTCCTGCAGAGCTGGCGCGCGACGCTGATTGTCGCCCTCGCCATTCCGGTGTCGCTGGTGAGCACCTTCGCGGTGCTCTACACGCTCGGCTACTCCGCCAACACGCTCAGCCTGTTTGCCATTATTCTGGCACTGACCATGGTGGTGGATGACGCCATCGTGGTGGTGGAGAGCGTTGAAACGCTGATGGCGGAAGGACAGAGCCGCACGGCGGCAACCGCGCTGGCGCTGCGCCAGATTGCCGGGCCGGTGATCGCGACGACGCTGGTGCTGCTGGCGGTATTTGTGCCGGTGGCGCTGCTGCCGGGGATTGTCGGCGAACTCTACCGCCAGTTCGCGGTGACGCTCTCCACCGCCGTGACGCTCTCAAGCCTGGTGGCGCTGACCCTGACGCCCGCGCTGTGCGCGATGCTGCTGCGTCCGCGTCCGGAGAAACCGGCGGCCGTTTATCGCGCCTTCAACCGCGGGCTGGATGCCACGCGCGGTTTCTACACCCGCCACGTGCATGTCTTAAACCTGCGACCGTGGCTGGCGCTGCTGGCCACCGCAGGCGCGGCGGCAGTCGTGCTGTTCAGCTTTATGTCGATGCCAAAAGGCTTCCTGCCGCAGGAGGACCAGGGCTACTTCTTCGCCAGCGTTCAGCTGCCGGAAGCGGCTTCGCTGGAGCGCACCGAAGCGGTGATGACCACCGCGCGGGAGCTGATCGCCCAAAATCCGGCGGTGGAGGACGTCATTCAGGTCTCCGGATTTAACATCCTCAACGGCACCAGCGCCTCCAACGGCGGGTTTATCTCCATCATGCTCAAAGACTGGAGCGCGCGTCCGCCGCTGGATGAGGTGATGGGGACCCTGCAGCGCCAGCTGCTGGCCCTGCCGGAGGCGACCATCATGACCTTCGCGCCGCCGACGCTGCCGGGGCTGGGCAACGCCTCGGGCTTCGACCTGCGTATCCAGTCTCAGGCGGGGCAGAGCCCGGCGGAGCTGGAGCGCGTCACCCGCGAGGTGCTGATGAAAGCCAACCAGCACCCGCAGCTGAGCCGCGTGTTCACCACCTGGAGCAGCAACGTGCCGCAGCTGACGCTGACCGTTGACCGCGAGCGCGCCGCCCGCCTCGACGTGCCGGTATCGCGCATCTTCAGCAGCCTGCAAACCGCCTTTGGCGGCACCCGCGCCGGGGATTTCAGCATCAACAACCGCGTCTACCACGTGGTGATGCAGAACGAGATGCCGTGGCGCGAGCGCGCCGAGCAGATCGGCGAGCTGTTCGTGCGCAGCAACAGCGGCGAGCGGGTGCGCCTGAGCAACCTCGTCACCATCACGCCAACCGTCGGCGCGCCGTTCCTGCAGCAGTACAACCAGTTCCCATCGGTGTCGGTGAGCGGCTCGGCAGCGGCTGGGGTGAGCAGCAGCACCGCGATGGTGGCGATGGGCGAGATCCTGGCGGAGAGCCTGCCGGCCGGATACGACTACGCCTGGAGCGGCATGTCGTACCAGGAACACCAGACCGGCAATCAGGCGATCTGGATCGTGCTGGCGGCGGTGGTGATGGCGTGGCTGTTCCTCGTCGCCCAGTACGAGAGCTGGACGCTCCCGGCAAGCGTGATGCTCTCGGTGCTGTTCGCGCTCGGTGGGGCGCTGGTCTGGCTGTGGCTGGCGGGCTACGCCAACGACGTGTACGTGCAGATTGGTCTGGTATTGCTGATCGCGTTAGCGGCCAAGAACGCGATTCTTATCGTCGAGTTCGCCCGCGCGCGGCGTATGGACGGAATGGCGATTGTCGATGCCGCGCGGGAAGGGGCCTCGCGCCGCTTCCGGGCGGTGATGATGACCGCCGTGTCGTTCATTATCGGCGTTTTGCCGATGATGCTGGCGACCGGGGCGGGCGCCCAGAGCCGCCGCATCATCGGCACCACAGTCTTCAGCGGCATGCTGGTGGCGACCGTGGTGGGGATTCTGTTCATCCCCGCGCTGTTCGTGCTGTTCCAGCGCCTGCGGGAGTGGGGTCAAGGCCTTACGGACTCGTCGCCCACAGCTCGCAGTGTTTCTGCACCAGAGAAATCAGCGAGCCGCCGTCGGCGATAAAGTCCCGCATGCGCTGCGCCTCGCTCTTGCCCTGCTTTAACAGCAGGGCAATTTCATTGATTGCGCTTGTCGCGCCGAGCTTCTCGGCCGACGGCGCCACCTGCTCCAGCAGCCAGGCGATATCTTCCGCCACGGTTTTGTGCTCGCCGGTGTGCACGTCCGTCAGGATCCCCTCCAGCCCGTAGCGACACGCCTGAAAACGGTTAAAACGGTAGAGCAGAAAATCCCGTTCCTGATGCTTATACGGCCGCGTGGTCAGCAGCCAGTGCGACGTGGCCTGAATCAGCCCGGCGATGTTAATCGCGTGGCCGAGCGTCAGCGGCGTATCCATCACCCGCACCTCCACGGTGCCAAAATGCGGGCTGGGGCGAATATCCCAGTGCAGATCTTTGATGCTGTCGATCATGCTGGTGGCGCTCAGGCGGCGGAACAGCCCTTCGAACTCCTGCCAGCTGTTGACCCACGGCATCTGGCCGTTATCCGGGAACCCGGAGAAGATGTTGAGCCGCGACGAGGAGAACTTCGTGTCCGTGCCCTGCATGTACGGCGAGGCGGCCGCCAGGGCGATAAAGTGCGGTACAAAGCGCGACAGGCCGTGCAGCAGGTAAATGGCGTCATCTCCGGTCCGGCAGCCGACGTGAACGTGCTGGCCGAATACCGTCGCCTGCAAAATCAGATAGCCAAAGCGCTCCAGCGTGACGTTATAGCGCTCGTCGTCGCACACCTCCTGACGCTGCCATTTCTGGAACGGATGCGTCCCGCCGCCGCAGATCTGAATGTGCTGCTCCGCCGCCGCGCGCAGGATGCTCTGCTGCATCACCGAGAACTGTGCCGCCGCCTGGTCGATGGTCTGACACACGCCGGTGGCGATTTCGAGCATGCTTTCGGTGATGTCGTGTTTGACTTCACCGCCTTTGATGTCGTCTTTGACGGCGGCGATGAGCGCGGAGGAGTCCTGGCTGAGATCGTACCCCGGCGGGTTAACCACCTGCAGTTCGAGCTCGATGCCAAGGGTGAACGGTTCAGAGGATTTAAAATCAGGTAAAGGCATGGCGCACTCCGTTGTCTGTGAATGTTGAGTATAGACAACGGGTGTGGCGCGCTCGTCTCAGGGTGGTATAACTGATAGCAGGCTTAGCAAAAGGGGAGTGACTCATGTCTGACTATCCAACCATTGCGCTGATTGGTCCCGGTGCGATTGGCACCACCATTGCCGCGGTGTTGCATGACGCGGGCCGCACGCCGCTGCTCTGCGGACGCACCGCGCACCCGGAATTACGCCTGCGTCACGATGAGGGTGAAACGGTGGTGCCCGGTCCGGTATTCACCGATCCGACGGCCATCACGCGCCCCGTTGACCTCGTGTTTATCGCGGTAAAAACGACGCAAAATGCCGACAGCGCCGGGTGGCTGCGCGCCCTTTGCGATGAAAATACCGTGGTCTGCGCCCTGCAAAATGGCGTGGAGCAGAAGGCGCAGCTTGAGCCTTTGGTCAGTGGCGCGACTGTGCTGCCGTCGGTGGTCTGGTTCCCGGCGCAGCGCGAGCCGGATGCCTCCGTCAGGCTGCGCGCCAAACCGCGCCTGACGCTGCCGGACGTGCCTCAGGCACAGCGGGTGGTCGATGCGCTTCGCGGTACGCGCTGTGAAGTTGAACTCTCGGCTGATTTCCCCACCGTCGCCTGGCGCAAGCTGCTGCAAAACGCGGTCGCCGGGCTGATGGTGCTCGCTAACCGCCGCGCCGGGATGTTCAGGCGCGAGGATATCAGCGAGCTTGCGCTGGCCTACCTGCGCGAGGGGCTTACTGTCGCCCGCGCCGAGGGGGCGAAGCTGGCCGATGACGTGGCGCAGGAGATTCTGGCGAACTTCCAGCGCGCGCCTGAGGACCTCGGCACGTCGATTCTCGCTGACCGTCAGGCGGATCGCCCGATGGAGTGGGACATCCGCAACGGCGTGATCCAGCGCTACGGCCGCAAACACGGCATTGCGGTGCCCATCAGCGACGTGGTGGTGCCGCTGCTGGCGGCGGGGAGCGAGGGGCCGGGTTAACGGTTACTGTTTTTCCGTTCGGCAAAGTAATGGGCGGCCGTGCTGCCCATCACTTTTCTGAACATGGTGATAAACGCATTCATACCTGACAGTGGCGGCCGGCCGATAGAGAGGAAGGGAGATGAATATGAATGTCCGATCTGTGCCAGTAGCGGACGTTGCTAGTGTATTAGCTAATCTCTGGGGTATTGCCATTAATTTGGATTGATGCTGAATTGCTATAAGTGATAATTTCTGATTAAGGGGTACTCACTTATAGTCGCTAATCAACTATTATGAAACGTTTTTAAAAATTCGAATAGTCTCCTGCGGAAGTGTTCTTTAATATTTCCAATGTGTGCCATCAATTGTTCATGTGATTTCTCGGTTTGCTGGATTTTGGTCAGATCATGTGTGTTCACGCTCTGAATACGAAAAACCGTAGCCCCTTGACTTTGGACATAAGAATCTCTTAGTTTATCATTACGAACATTATCTGAATTAAGATGCATCGGGCCATCAAATTCAACGATCACTTTTGCTACAGAGTATTCAATCAATTCTTTAATAATCACCAATTCCAAGGATAAGTCTAATTCATACGATCCTCTTGCATTCAAACCTAGAGATATCTTTGGTACTTTTAATTCTGGACTAATTCGAAAGCAATGAGAGATATTTGTAGAAAATTCCAAATCGTTTGAAAATATACCGTTAGCAGCCAATGTCTCCAATGTGAAAACTGGATAGGCATTATTAGATGTTGTTAACGAGTTAACTTTGAACGCTGGATATTCAGTTAGTGTAGAAATTAATTCTACAGTCCCTTTTAATGCAGGAAGGCTGACATTAGGGTTTTTTGAAAGGCATAGCATTAGCAAACTTGCTTTATATCCTAGTTTTTTTGATAGCTCATTATAAGGTAATGGAGTGAACGTAAAACTACTAACTCCCAAAGAATAGGCTGTCCGCTCAACGGTTTCGCGGGAAACTGGCGACGCTGATTCATCGATGGTTAAATTAAACATTCTCGTTATCCTAGTAGCAATGCTGTCCTTTCATACTAGCGGAAAGAGAACGTTAATGGCAGGTTTTAATTATAACAAAACATTATAAGAAACTATGAAATGAATGAAAATACCATTCATTTATCAGCCTCCGTCAGCAGGAAAATGTCCGCTCCTCGCTCATAGCGGAGATTCAGCCCAACTAGCTTGTCTGCTTCATACTAGAAACGGACATTTCAATGATTTAAGATTTAGCATATTTAGAATTATGTCACAGACAAAATGACAAATTAATATTAGGATGTTTTTCAACTCAAAATGGTGTTTGTAATTCAATGAAGTATACTTATAATATAACGTAAGAAACAATATTTTGTTGAAAGGAAAAGGCTTTGAATATTTACATTGATGAGTCGGTGCACGAGGCGGCTGGGTTTATGATCTTGGCTTATGTATTTTGTAATCATGATCCTCAGTCTAATATATACAGCATTCTTTCAAAGTACTCTGTTGGTGAACATCATTCATGCGCGAGAATGGATAGTTCTGAACATTTAAGAAATTTGAGGGGTGAACTTGTTTCTTACTTGAACTCAAGTTGTCAATGGGGAGTATTTATTATGCCAAGTGAGTACCGGCATCGTTCTTATGAAGACGTATCTTTTTTATTAAGCTTATTGATTAAGAACTTTCCAGAAGAAAAAGGTAATATTTTTCTCGATGAAGGTATCATAAATTCTACAGAAGCTCTCAGCCTTTGTTCTGATGAAGTAAACGTCATAACATGCTCATCTCATGAAGTTTGTGGGATACAACTTGCTGATCTGGTAGCATCTTTTAGTGGTGTTAGGTTTAGAGAAACAATAACTGGAAATGCAAAAATCTTAACTTACGGTTACGATTACGGCTATGAACCCCCAATAGAAGCCCCTCTTGGGTTTGAATTTTTTGCAACGCTACGACATTCTATGCTTAGGGAAAATGAATCTCTTGGGGATGAAATGCCTGAATTTGCTACATTTAAAACTATTAACAAAGGGTTGATTTTGTCGAAAAATCTATCAACTGAATTTAGTCAATTGGCCATAAAAACCTTTGGTGAAGTATATTTAGGTTGTATCCATTAAATGTATACTAATTAAATAGTTCCTGTGAAATTTAATCACTCAATTTATTATGGTATTTAATATAAGGATATTTTATGAAAGAAAAGCTTTTTTTTAACACGTCCAGAAAAGCCGCAAATAGATTAACAGAAATTTTTGATTTTGCATGGCCAACTACCATAGCTTTGTGGAATCTTAGATGGCAAGTCGAAGGTTATGTTAAAGTTAAGCCTGATGTAAATCAATCAGAGTTAACCTCACGATTTATTTCTGGTAGTTCAATTACCGGAAGTACAGTTAGGGCCGACTTGAAAAAAGCATGTATTGAAACATCTTGGGAGAAACAACAAAATGAATTTTCAAAGATATTACTAATAGAATTTTGCTCCTTATATGAAATTTGGTGTGAAGGAATAATAACAGAACTAAAAGCATCTATTGATTCAAAATCATTGCAATTCCCCACGCTGCAAATAAGCACTCAAGGGATAATGTCTGTATTGTCAAGCATGACCCAACATCATTCCATTATGATGGAAAAAGCTTTCTACTCTTTTTATTTGACCAACAAGAAAAACTCAAAAAATCACATAAACAATCTAATGAAATGTTATAGATATTTCAAAGAGCTTAGAAATTCATTGGTTCACTCAGGAAATATATCAAAAAAATCCTTTAAAGACGCTGAGGCTAACTATTCTTCACTCACTGCTACAAGTCTTGGGGTTCAAGAATTACCGGAGTATAAACAAAACTCAGATGAAGATAGAATAAATTTATCATTGCGGGGTGTAATAGGTTTTGGCGAAATCGTATTAAGGATGATATCAACAATTGATGCGGAATTGGTTAAGACAACCATGGCGGAAAAATATTTAGCGGAAGAGTGGAGGAAATTTTATGGCGATAAACCATTGACTCTATCGATAACAGAAAAAAAGAGAAATCAACAATTGGTGAAAAGTTTAAAAAAACTAGGTCTGTCAACAGTACCAAGTTCATCGTATAATGATATTGAGTTATTTATGCGAAGTGAAAAATTAATTTTTTGAAATGGGCAAAATCGGAGTGGGTAAATAGTCACGTATGCCTATGTTTTATGTTGGGATTCACGAGTGATATTAAATTGATATCCTACATATTAAATATATATATCCACCACTTATCTGTTTATTTAATTCTTATAGCCTTACTATTTTTGATGCCGCAACGTCTGCTCCTCGCTCTGAGCGGACCTGTGCAAGCTATCTTCTGGGCTATATTTTAGGCTTTATGGCGTTCTACCAGAGGCCTCATTCACATGAAAAATGGAAAATTGACTTTATGGCTAAGATTGAATACAACCTGACCCGCGGAAGCGATGTCATCCGTGATGGTATGTACCTTGAACTGTCTGAAGCTGGAGCATCCCCGCTTCGGCAAATTGCTGAAGTCTTCTATTCCGATGTAACTCATGAGTTCTCTTTTTCGTGCTACGAAGGATGCATCCCTTTAGAAGAGATTGAAAAACTCATTCATGAAGCAAAAAAATTGCTTCCGCCAGCAAAGCAGGAATCATGATGGGCCTGAACGTCTGCTGAGTGCCAGAAGCGGACGTATCCAACATCTGCATGGTCTGCTTCTTTGAGAACAAATCTCACTGCATAGCCATGCAGACGCATTGGAAATATAAAGGACGTTTTTGGGATTCTTGCCAGAGCATGAGCCCGCCCACCTTAAAATCGTGCTGAGGGGATCTCAGGGGAGGGGCGGGCAAGAACCCTTATGTTAAATGATCACAGTATTCAATTTCGCTAAGAGAGTTGCAGTTCCACTCTTTAAAATACTTTCATATACTTTTTAATACTTATATTGACTTTGTATTTTATGTCTATATAGTGTGCTTCATACTTTCAAAGGAGATGCACATGAACGATTCGGCTGTAGTGGTTTTTACCGCACGTGGTTTTGACCGTTTGTTAAGTGATGGAGGTTCTGGCTCATGGGTTCTAAGTGAGAAGCGCGCCTCTCGCTGCAAGTATGTAGTCTGTGTACAGAACAGAGATCCTGCAGATAATCATAATGATGACTGGGGAAGTGTTTCTGCCTCTCATAAAAACGCATTTTTTATCGGCAAAATCTCCGATGTGGTCGTTTCCCCCGAATGGGATGGTTCGCGTCCTACCAGGTGGCTGATTAAAGTTAGTGAGTATGCAAAGGTTGCATACCCAAACATGTGGGATGGAGCAAGAAACCCAGTTGCTTATTCATCATTAACTGATTTAGGTATTGATGAAAATGATTTAAATTTCAATGAAATGCCTGATGTTGATGTCAAGAGTCCAAAAATAGAACAGAAAGAAGAATCTTATCTAGATGGAATCTCCATTCAGCAAGCTAAGATACTTTTATCTAAAAAGTATGAGGTTTCTGAAGAAAGTATAGAGATAATTATTCGGGCGTAATCACAACTTTCCTTTTGGCTTGGGAACATCTTTTAAATTGATTGGAGGCTATATGGATAAGTCATGGGACGGTAATTTCCGAGATATCCCGTTGGAGCACTTCGAAAAAATGAAGTCAAAAGCCCGGACGCTAGCTGAGGTGAAAATAAGCCCTTCTGATGTAAAAGCGAATGATAAAAATATTTTCATCCGTATCGGGATGTCAGGCACTGGTGTTAGGCCTAACTATCAGGTTGAACTCCCAAATGGTTGTGTCATAGCAATTAACGGGATAAACCACGAAAGGTTTGGTGTAGAGGAGTTCGATAAACAATGGGTTTCTAAGGCTTATAGCATCGAGAAACTTAACAATATGCGCATGTTTGGCGGAATTTTAGAAACAGAGAATGCTTAGCTAAACCTACTATAAGATTCCCGCTTGGCTAAAGGTCGCCGGCGGGATGTCATGTTCATAGATCTTGTCCGGAAGGTTCACTTGAGGATAAGCAGAGTGCTCCTAGAAAAGCTAAGGTTGCTTGAGCAGCCTTCATCGCGGTAGTGACCAGCTCCCCGTTGATTCACTCAGAAGGCTGTTAGCAATGTCCGCAGATCGCTCTTAACGGACATTCAACAAACAACGCTATTCTTTTAGTAAGGCCAAAGTCCTGCTTTTTACCCAGCAGAACCCCGGCCTCCCATCACCCGCCTCAGTGCGCCTGGATATACGGCTCCTTCACAAACTCCGCCAGCAGCCAGACCATATCATGCAGCAGCCCGGTCAGTTCTTTCGCCACGCTCGCAGACAACGTTCCGCCCATTACCGCCAGCGTTAACGCCACGGCATAATCCACCTGTAGCGCCGTTTCTTGCCAGCATTCCGGCACGCAGGAGGCGATCTTTTCTCCCGCAATGAGTCGTTCGACCAGATACGGCGGAAGTTCCGAGTCACAACTCTTGCGCAGCCGTTTCAGCGCAGCCAGCAGTCGCTCGCAAAGGGTGGCAAAAGCCACCGCGTCGTCCGTTTCAACCAGCACGCTCACATATGCAGTGCAGGCATCAGCGAGTTCAAAGAGATCCGCAGACTCAGGCAGTTGCAGGTGGAGAAGGTGATGAAGAGCGCTTTCTTCAGTAAGCGCGTAAGAAAATCTAGGGATAGTAGCCATAAGGCATCCTCTTTATGCAAAAAATATTAACCGCCCGATGAGTTCCTACGCTCAGAGGGGGTAGCGCTGACGGAGGTAGGAATACCGTGCATAAAGAAAAACGGCCAGCCTTTCGGCTGCTCCGCCAGCGCCACCGTGATTCTAACGGGATATGCGCTGCCGCGACAAAAAATATCGCTTTATGCTAACGGGTTCCTACGCCCGGTTACGGATGGGCCGCAACGCAGGCACTTTACGGCGGTGAAAAAAGGATGGAAAGGGGATAACCCTGAATTACATAAGGTTGCTTGCAGGTTTGCGAGGCGGCTTCCAGAAGGGCATTGCCGGGTGGTGGCTACGCCTTACCCGGCCTACAAAAACCACCAACCAAACCGGCCGCTACCCCTCGCTCATCATCGCCAGAAACCGCTTCACCGTCCGCGAGCGTTCAAAGCGCCGCCAGCAGAGCGCGATATCGGTATAAAGCTCCGGCGAGCTCAGCGCGTGGTAGGTGACATTCGGCGGAGAAATGGCCGCCATGGATTTCGGCACCAGCGCAAACCCGCCGCCGGCGGAAACCATGCTCAGGGAGGATGAAAGCTGTGACGACTGCAGCGCGTGCTGCACGTCGATCCCGGCCCGCTCGCAGCAGCCGTGAACCCGGTCGTACAGGCCGGGCGCGACCTCCTGCGGGAACAACACCACCGGCGTATCCCGAAGCTGCTCTAACGCCAGCGAATCGCATGCCGCCAGCGGATGGTCGCGATGCAGCGCCACCACCATCGGCTCCCGGTCGAGGATTGTTAACTCGAACGCCTTGCTGCTCTCGCACGGCAGGCGCACGAAGGCGATATCCAGTTCACCCTCCGCCAGCATCGTCGTCAGCGACGACATATTGGCTTCCACCTGGTGAACCTGCACCGCCATGTTCTGCACCTGAAACTGGCGAATCAGCGCGAAAATTTTGGGATGAAAAGCATCGGAGCTGGTGATGCCAATCGACAGGTTACCGTTCAGCCCGCGCGCGATGCCGCGGGCTTTCTCCAGCGCGGCGTCGCTCAGCGCCAGGATCTTGCAGGCGTCCTCGTAGAAGGCTTCTCCCGCTTCGGTCAGCTCCACGCCCCGCGTCAGGCGCCTGAACAGCGGCGTGCCCACTTCCTCTTCGAGCCGTTTGATCTGCTGACTCAGAGGAGGCTGCGAAATACCCAGCGCTTCGGCCGCCCTGGTGAAGTGTCGCTCGCGTGCAACCGCGACAAAATACCGCAGATAACGAAGTTCCATATCTAAAACGTCTCAAACCAGCATGGTTTCTATATTGGAACTCTCTGCTGAATCGGGTCAACATTTATTTAACCTTTCTAAATAAAGTTGAAGAGGACGAGCATGATGGTGCATTCATCTGCCTGCGACTGTGAAGCCAGCTTGTGCGAGACCCTGCGCGGGTTCTCCGCCCAGCATCCTGACAGCGTGATCTATCAGACATCGCTAATGAGCGCCCTGCTAAGCGGCGTGTATGAAGGAGAGACTACCATCGCCGATCTGCTGGCACACGGTGACTTTGGTCTGGGCACCTTCAACGAGCTGGACGGCGAAATGATTGCCTTCAGTAGCCAGGTGTACCAGCTGCGCGCCGACGGCAGCGCCCGGGCCGCGAAGCCGGAGCAGAAAACGCCGTTCGCGGTGATGACCTGGTTCCAGCCGCAGTACCGTAAAACCTTCGACGCGCCGGTCAGCCGTCAGCAGATCCACGACGTCATCGACCAGCAGATCCCCTCCGATAACCTGTTCTGCGCGCTGCGCATTGACGGCAACTTCCGCCATGCCCACACCCGCACCGTACCGCGCCAGACGCCGCCGTACCGCGCGATGACCGACGTGCTGGACGACCAGCCGGTGTTCCGCTTTAACCAGCGCGAAGGGGTGCTGGTCGGGTTCCGCACGCCGCAGCACATGCAGGGGATCAACGTGGCGGGTTACCACGAACACTTCATCACCGACGACCGTCAGGGCGGGGGCCATCTGCTTGACTACCAGCTGGAGAGCGGCGTGCTCACCTTCGGTGAAATTCACAAGCTGATGATTGACCTGCCCGCCGACAGCGCCTTTTTACAGGCCAACCTTCACCCCAGCAATCTGGATGCGGCGATCCGTGCCGTCGAAAACTAACAGGAGAACTACCGTGAACAGTGAGAAACAGTCACGTCAGTGGGCGCACGGCGCCGATTTGGTTGTCGGCCAGCTGGAAGCGCAGGGCGTGAAGCAGGTGTTCGGGATCCCGGGGGCGAAAATCGACAAGGTCTTTGACTCTCTGCTGGACTCCTCCATTGAGATCATCCCGGTGCGTCACGAGGCGAACGCGGCGTTTATGGCGGCGGCGGTAGGGCGGTTGACCGGCAAGGCCGGGGTGGCGCTGGTCACTTCCGGGCCGGGCTGCTCGAACCTGATCACCGGCATTGCCACCGCCAACAGCGAAGGCGACCCGGTGGTGGCGCTGGGCGGGGCGGTGAAGCGGGCGGATAAAGCGAAGCTGGTGCACCAGAGCATGGACACCGTCGCCATGTTCAGCCCGGTCACCAAATACGCCGTGGAGGTGAGTGCGCCGGACGCGATTGCTGAGGTGGTATCGAATGCGTTTCGCGCCGCCGAGCACGGCAGGCCGGGGGGCGCGTTCGTCAGCCTGCCGCAGGACATTGTTGACCAGCCCGCCACGGGGGCGATTTTACCCGCCAGCGGTCCCGCGCTGATGGGCCCCGCACCAGAATCCGCTATCAACGACGTGGCGAAGCTTATCGAAAAGGCCAAAAACCCGGTCATCCTGCTGGGGCTGATGGCGAGCCAGCCCGCCAACAGCGCGGCGCTGCGCAAGCTGCTGGAGAAAAGCCGTATTCCGGTCACCAGCACCTATCAGGCCGCCGGGGCGGTGAACCAGGAACACTTCACCCGCTTCGCCGGACGCGTCGGTCTGTTCAATAACCAGGCGGGCGACAGGCTGCTCCATCTGGCGGACCTGATTATCTGCATCGGCTACAGCCCGGTGGAGTACGAGCCGTCCATGTGGAACAGCGGCGACGCCACGCTGGTGCACATCGACGTGCTGCCTGCCTATGAAGAGCGTAACTACGTGCCGGATCTGGAGCTGGTGGGTGACATCGCCGAAACGCTGAATCAGCTTGCGAACCGTATCGATCACAAGCTTGAGCTGAGCCAGCGGGCCTCCGAAATTCTGGTCGACCGCCAGCATCAGCGCGATCTGCTCGATCGCCGCGGCGCCTCGCTTAATCAGTTTGCCCTGCATCCGCTGCGCATCGTGCGGGCCATGCAGGACATCGTGAATAACGACGTGACGCTTACCGTGGATATGGGCAGCTTCCACATCTGGATCGCCCGCTACCTCTACAGCTTCCGGGCGCGCCAGGTGATGATCTCTAACGGCCAGCAGACCATGGGCGTCGCGCTGCCGTGGGCCATTGGCGCGTGGCTGGTCAACCCGGGCCGCAAGGTGGTGTCGGTCTCCGGTGACGGCGGCTTCCTGCAGTCGAGCATGGAGCTGGAAACCGCGGTGCGCCTCAACGCTAACGTGCTGCACATCATCTGGGTGGATAACGGCTACAACATGGTTGCCATTCAGGAAGAGAAAAAATACCAGCGTCTTTCCGGCGTCGAGTTCGGCCCGGTCGATTTCAAAGTCTATGCCGACGCCTTTGGCGCGAAAGGCTTTGCCGTGGAGAGCGCCGACGCGCTCGAACCCACGCTGCGCGCGGCGATGGATGTGGATGGCCCGGCCGTGGTGGCCATTCCCGTCGACTACAGCGATAACCCGCTGCTGATGGGCCAGCTCCATCTCAGCCAGATTTTGTGACTCAACATAAGGACAGAGAAATGCAAAAAGTTGCTCTCGTAACAGGCTCAGGCCAGGGGATTGGTAAAGCGATTGCGCTTCGCCTGGTGAAGGATGGCTTTGCCGTCGCCATCGCCGACTATAACGCGGAAACGGCCAGAGCCGTGGCCGATGAAATTATCCGCAACGGCGGTAACGCCGTCGCCGTGAAGGTAGACGTTTCTGACCGCGAGCAGGTATTTGCGGCGGTAGAGAAAGCCCGCACCGCGCTGGGCGGTTTCCACGTGATCGTCAATAACGCCGGGGTTGCGCCGTCCACGCCAATCGAATCCATCACGCCGGAGATTGTCGACAAGGTCTACAACATCAACGTGAAAGGGGTGATCTGGGGGATCCAGGCCGCGATTGACGCGTTTCGTAAAGAAGGGCACGGCGGGAAAATCATCAACGCTTGTTCCCAGGCGGGCCACACCGGTAACCCGGAGCTGGCCGTCTACAGTTCCAGTAAATTCGCGGTGCGCGGCCTAACTCAGACAGCCGCGCGGGATCTTGCTCCGCTGGGGATCACCGTTAACGCCTACTGCCCGGGCATCGTGAAAACGCCGATGTGGGCGGAGATCGACCGTCAGGTCTCTGAGGCGGCGGATAAACCGCACGGCTACGGAACCGAGACTTTTGCCAAACGCATTACGCTTGGCCGCCTGTCCGAGCCGGAAGATGTCGCCGCCTGCGTCTCATACCTGGCAGGACCGGACTCTGACTACATGACAGGCCAGTCTCTGCTCATCGATGGTGGGATGGTGTTCAACTAAATTCTAATAAGCTCTGACATGAGTTTTCCCCTGCCCCCGTGCAGGGGCTTTTTTTTGTCTCCTCCGTCATTGTGCATTACACTGCGCGCTGCAAAACTTTAGTCATTACGATCTGACAGGCGGTAACAGCGATGAACGGTACAATCACAACGTGGTTTAAAGATAAAGGCTTTGGATTTATCAAAGATGAAAACGGCGACAACCGCTATTTTCATGTGATTAAGGTCGCGAACCCCGATCTGATTAAGAAAGATGCCGCGGTGACCTTCGAGCCTACCACCAACAACAAAGGCCTTTCCGCTTATGCGGTGAAGGTGATCCCCGAAAGCAAACATCTCTATATCGCAGGCGAGCGCGTAAAGCTCACCTCGATCAAATCCTTCGTGGTGTTCAGCGAAGAAGAGCCCGTTGATACCAAAATCGACAAAGAGAACGCGGTGCTGTCGGTGGGCCTGCTGATGAACAGCATCAAGCCGAAATCCGATAAAAAGCCGGGCGAAATGCGCACGGTGAAGAAGCTGGCGATCACCACCTTCCAGAATACGACGCTGATCTTCACCGAAGATGAGATCGACATCGATGCCACGGTGAAGCTGCTGAAGTAATTGTTTGCCGGGTGGCGGCTACGCCTTACCCGGCCTACGAAAAACCATCAACGCGGCACAAAACGTAGGCCCGGTAAGCGCAGCGCCACCGGGCACCGCCGCACGCACTTAACCCATCCTGTGCTCGCCCCGTAACATCGCCTCACGGTCAAACACCTTCTGGATCTTCCCGTGCGCCATCAATGCCGCCCGGTCGGACATATGGGCAATCACGTCCGCGTCGTGGCTCACCAGCAGATAGGTCATCTCATGCTCGGCCTTCAGGCGATTAAGCAGGTTCAGGATTTCCGCCTGCACCGACATATCCAGCGCCGAGGTCGGCTCGTCCAGCAGCAGTAGCTGCGGGCGCAGCAGCAGCGCCCGGGCAATCGCAACGCGCTGACGCTGGCCGCCGGAAAGCTGGTGCGGATAGCGCCTGCCCGCGTCGGCGGAGAGCCCCACCTCCTGCAGCGCATTGGCCACCTTCTCCGCGACCTGGGTCTCGCCGCGAATGTTCAACGGCTCCGACAGCGTGCGAGAAATCGTGTGGTTGGGATGCAGCGACGCCCACGGATCCTGAAACACCATCTGCACGTTGCGGCGAAGCTCGCCTTCAAAGCGTCGCCCTGGCGTTAACGCTTCTCCCAGCATCGCAATACTGCCGCGCCACTCGCGCTGCAGCCCCGCCAGCACGCGCAGAATAGTCGATTTCCCGCAGCCGGATTCACCGATCAGGCTGAACGTCTCGCCTTTCTCAATGCTAAAGCTGGCGGCCGAAACCGCCGTTTTTTCCCCGAAGGCGACCTGCACCTGGTTAACCTCAACGATCGCCATCGCTGGCCTCCTTCCACGGCTGCGAACGGTCGAGCGTCGGCAGCATCTGCCCATAGGTATGGGCGTCTGGACGACAGGTCCACAGGGTGCGCGTGTACGGATGCGTCGCCTGCGGGAGCCGGCTTGCCGCCATCTCATCGACCTTTTCGCCCTGATACATCACCAGCACGCGGTCGCAGTGCTCCGCCACCAGCGGCAGATCGTGGCTGATGAGCAGCATCGCCATCTGGCGTTCTTCGCACTGCTGCACGAGCAGCTCGAGGATCTGGTTGCGCAGGCGGGCGTCCAGTGCGGAGGTCGGTTCGTCGGCAATCAGCATCTGCGGGTTGTTGATCAGCGCCATCGCAATCATCACCCGCTGGCCCATGCCTCCGGAAAGTTCGCCGGGATAGCGTGACAGCACGTTCTCGCTCAGCCCGACGGCGCGGAGGATGTCGTGAATACGCGCCGTACGCTCCGGACGCGGCAGGCGTTGATGCAGCGTGAGCGCCTCATCAAGCTGGGCGGCGACGCTTTTCACAGGGTTAAGGGCGTAGCGCGGGTCCTGCAGGACCATCGCAATCCCGTTGCCGCGCAGCGCCTGCCAGCGACGGGCGTTCAGGGTCAGCAGATCGTTGCCCAGCACGTTAAGCCGGTTGGCGCTTACGATACCGGGTTTACGCACCAGACCCATCAGGGCGCGGGCGGACATGGACTTGCCGGAGCCGGATTCCCCAACCAGCGCCAGCCGCTCGTTGCCAAGCGTAAAACTCAGGTTGTTGACCACGCGTGCGGCGGGGTAGTCGATATTCAGCGCATCGACGATGACGCGGTGTTCAGTCATGCTGTGGCTCCAGTACATCGCGCAGGCCATCGCCCAGCAGGTTAAACGCCAGGCTGGCAAACAGAATCGCTCCGCCCGGAATAGCGGCAATCCACCACTGGTCGAAAATCACCTGCATGCCGTCGGCAATCATCGCCCCCCATTCGGCCATGGGCGGCCGTGCGCCAAGGCCGAGGAAGCCGAGACCGGCGGCGGCCAGAATAATCCCCGCCAGATCCAGCGCCAGCCGCACAATCGCGGACGGCAGGCACAGGGGCAGAATATGGCCGACCAGCAGGCGCGGGCCGCGGATCCCCATCATCTCCGCGGCGGCCAGATAATCGCTGTGGCGCAGACGCTGAATCTCGCTCCGGGCCTGACGCGCGTAGGCCGGCCAGGTGGTTAAGGCCAGCGCCAGCGCGCCGTTGACCAGCCCCGGGCCGAGCATCGCCACAAACGCGAAGGCGAGGATCAGGCGCGGCATCGACATCACCACGTCGGTAAAGCGCATCAGGACTCGCTCCAGCCAGCCGCCGTAGTAGCCGGACAAAATCCCCACCAGCAGCCCGGCGGGCAGGGTAATGACCGTTACTAAAGCCACCAGCCCGAGCGCCGGACGCGTGCCGTAAATCAGGCGCGAGAGCAGATCGCGCCCGTAGCTGTCGGTGCCCAGCCAGTGCTGGCCGTTCGGTGCCTGCAGGCGCGCGGCGGCGTCCTGCCAGTTCGGATCAACCGGTACCAGCCAGGGCGCGAACAGGGCAATAAACACCAGCAGCGCGAGGGCAATCAGCCCGCAAACGGCGGCAGGGGAGCGGCGCAGGCGGCGTAAGAAGAGATAAAACGGCATCAGCGCACCCTGGGATCGGTCGCCCGCACAAGCAGGTCGGTAAGGTTATTGATCAGCACAAAGCAGACGCCGATCAGCAGCGTGCCGCCCATGACCGCGGTGGTGTCTCCGGCGAACAGGGCGGTGGTGAGATAGCGTCCGATGCCCGGCCACGAGAAGACGGTTTCGGTTAATACCGCACCTTCCAGCATGCTGGTATAGGCCAGGGCGATCACCGTCAGCAGGGTGCTGCGAATGTTCGGCAGCACGTGGCGCAGCAGAATGGCCATCTCCCCGGCACCCTTGGCGCGGGCAAGCAGGATGTACTCCTTGTTCATTTCGCCGAGGCAGGCGGAGCGGGTCAGACGGGTAATGCTCGCCAGCGAGTAGTACGCCAGCAGCAGCACCGGCAGCACCAGGTGGCTGATGGCGTTGCGAAACGCCTCGCGATCGCCGGAAAGCCAGGTATCTATCAGCGCAAAGCCGGTGCGCGGCTCGACGGTAAACTGCCAGATGTCGTCAAGCCTGCCGGGGCCCGCGCTCCACTGCAGCTTCGCGTAGAACAGAGCCAGCATCAGCAGGCCGAGCCAGAAAATCGGCACCGAGTTGCCGAGCAGGGTGAGCGTTCTGATGGATAAATCGAGCGGCGAACCGGCGTAGCGGGCGCACAGCACCCCGGCCGTCACGCCGAGCACGGACCCGATGATTAACGTCAGGGTCGCCAGCTCCAGCGTGGCGGGGAAGGCGTGCAGCAGATCCTGCAGCACCGGCTGCCCGGTGGCGCTGGCGGTGCCTAAATCACCGTGGGCGAGGCTCTGTAGATAGTGCCAGAACTGCACGGGCAGGGGACGATCCAGCCCAAGCTGGTGGCGAACCTGATCGTAGGTTGACTGGCTGGCGTGATCGCCGACGATCTGCAGCACGCGATCGACCGGGGAAAACGCCGAGAGCGCAAACGTGACGAGCAGCAGCCCGAAGAGCGTGAGCAGCAGGGTCAGAAGACCCTGAAGCACGCGGGTGGAAAGATGTGGCATGGAAAATCTCTTCATGCCGGGTGGCGGCTTCGCCTTACCCGGTCTACAAAAACCGAGAACACAGGCCGGGTAAGCGCAGCGCCACCCGGCAACAAGGGCTACTTCGTGACGCGATCGTACCAGACCATATCCGCGTTCAGCCCCTGCTGATACCCCTTCACGTTATCGCGCACCACGATCTGGGTTTTGCCCTGATCGACGAACACGTACGGCGAGCTCTGCTGCAGCTGCTCCTGCATTTTCTTGTACAGATCCAGACGTTTCGCCGGATCCGGTTCGGCAACCGCCGCCAGCGTGGCCTTGTTCAGCTCCGGGATTTTCCAGCCGTTCAGACCGGCCACGGTGCTGGACTTCCCGTCGTTCCACGCGAAGGCGCTGGCGTTGGAGTGCGCATCGAAGTAGTCCGGGATCCACAGACGGATCGCCGCCTGATGCTGCTTCGCGCGCACGCGGGCATAGACCTGGCTCCCAGCGGCAGGCAGCAGATCCACCTTCACGCCACCCTGCGCAAAGCTCGCCTGCATCGACTGGGCAATCGTGATAAACGGCGGCTTGTTCTCCACGTCCAGCGTGAAGTGCGCGTCCTTAATCCCCGCTTTGGCGAGGATTGCCTTCGCTTTTGCCGGGTCAAATTTAAACGGATTGTCTTCCAGCGCGCCCGGCAGGCCGACCGGCAGGAAGCTCTGGTGAACAAAATACTGGCCTTTCAGCAGGTTCTTCGTGATGCCGTCATAGTCGACCAGCCAGCGCGACGCTTCCCAGAACGCCGGGTTGTTAAGCAGCGGATTGGCGCTGTTGCCGGTGTTAAACACCAGGTAATTCTGCTCGGCGGACGGAATGCTCAGCACCTTCACGCCCGGCTTGCCGTCCAGGGCGCTAATCTGGTCTGCACCCAGATCGCGCGCCACGTCCGCATCCCCCTGCTGGATCAGCAGGCGGCGTGAAGCCGGATCGGGAACGTTTTTAATGATGATGCTTTTGAGCTTCGGCGCGCCGCCGGGGGCGGAATCGTTGGCTTCCAGCACGATGGCCTGATGCGGCTGATAGACGCGCATTTTGAACGCGCCGCTGCCCGCCGAGTGCATTTTCAGCCACGCGTTACCGAAGTCATTATCCTTGACGTTCGCGGCGACCTCTTTTTCATCGACGATAGAGGCAATCGGCGTGGAGAGAATATTCAGCGCCACCGACGGGCTGACGTCCGCCGTCCAGTGAAGCTGGAGGGTATGATCGTCCACCTTTTTCAGCTGGCTGGCGATGTTGCTCGCGTCCCAGCCCAGCACGTTGAGGATAAAGGCCGGGGATTTGTTCAGCGTCACGGCGCGGGTATAAGAGAAGATCACGTCTTCCGGGCGCAGCGGGTTGCCGGAGGCGAATTTCGCATCGGGTTTAAGCTTGATGGTCAGGGTTTTTGCTGCCGCGTCCGCGTCCCAGCTTTCTGCCAGAACCGGCGTGATTTTTTCCGGATTATCGCGGTCCGGCTGCACCAGACGCTGGTACAGGCTCGGCACGGTCTGGATGCTGGAGAGCTCGTTGGCTTCGGCCGGGTCGAGGCTCACGATGTCATCAAGCCCCTGGGCAACCACCAGCGTGTTGGGTGGCGTAGCGGCGTGGGCGGCGCCTGAGAGCGCAGCCAGCACCAGTAACGGCAACAGTTTTTTTGTCATAGCGATCCCTGAGAAGAATATATTGTGATTGTTTTATGCTCCGCTACGTTAGGGCGACTGTGACATTCCACAAAGTCGAAATTCAGCTTTACTTATGCCTTCCGGGAATATCGCATGCGCTCGGGCTATTAAAACACGCGGCTTTTCGCCTGCTTTTTAACCTGCTATAACAAATGCCTTACCTTTCAGGGAGTCACCGCCGTGCCCGAAATCAATCAACATGGTCAAACCGTTAACGATATCGTTCCCGACTGGAAGGGCGCGCGCGCGTTAACCCGCACGCCGCTGTTCGGCCAGTATTGTCGCCTGGAGCCGCTGGACGCCGATCGCCACGCGGCCGATCTCTTTGAGGCCTACGCGCTGGGAGACGACAGCGACTGGACGTGGCTTGCCAGCACGCAGCCCACGAGCGTGGAAGCCACCGCGCACTGGATCATGGCGAAGGTCATGGACGATGAGCTGGTGCCGTTTGCCGTCATTGACTTACGCAACGAACGGGCGGTGGGGCTGGTGAGCTATATGGCTAACGAGCGGCTGTTGGGCTCGGTGGAAATTGGTCACGTCACCTGGTCGCGCAAAATGAAAGGTTCCCGCATCGGCACCGAAACGGTGTGGCTGCTGCTGAAAAATGCGTTTGAGCACGGCTACCGGCGCCTCGAGTGGAAGTGCGATTCCATGAACGTTGCCTCACGCAGGGCGGCGGAGCGGCTGGGGTTTGTCTGGGAGGGACGCCTGCGCCAGAAGCTGGTGCGTAAAGGGCGCAACCGCGACAGCGATATGCTTTCTATTATTGACGGCGAATGGCCGCAAAGAGACGCGGAGCTGCGCGCCTGGCTGGCGGCAGAGAATTTTGACGATGAAGGGCGGCAGATAAAGCGGCTTGAGGCGTTTCGGTTATAAGTTTTTTATGTAGGGTACAGCGTAAACGCGCGGTTAATCCGCGGAAATCGCGATTTCAATCAGGTTGGTTTTTCCTGACTGTAGCCCGCGCGCTACCGCTTCGGCGATATCGGCAGCCTCGGTTACCCGGCAGCAGTGGACGCCCATGGCGGTGGCCAGCGACTGAAAATCGATATGCGGGTTCACCAGGTCCATCCCGATAAAACGCCCCAGCCGCGTTGAGCTGTAGTCAGCCTGACTCTTCATAAAGTTTTTCAGGATGTTGTACTCCCTGTTATTCATGACGATAAAGGTGACCGGCAGATTTTCGTGTGCCGCCGTCCAGAGCGCCTGCGGCGAGTAGAGGGAGGCTCCGTCTCCAACTAAACACACTACCGGCTCGCGGCCCAGCCCCAGCGAGTGACCTACTGCTGCGGGCATCCCCCAGCCCAGTCCGCCGCCGCGCATAAAGTAGTAGCGCTGGTGCTGCTGGTCAGAGATGAACCGGCGGACATGCCTGGCGGTCGCTATCGCCTCATCAACGATGGTGGTACCCGCCGGAATGGATCGGATGACTTCCCAGGCTGCGACCATCGGCGAAAGGGCCGGGCGTAGCCGCTCGGCGGCGAGACGTTCTTCCTGCTGCTGCCACTCCTTCTCCCGTTCGTCGCGGGCCGCCACCAGCAGCCGCTGGTGGAGCAGCCTGCTGGCGATCAGGCGCTGCTTAAGCTTTGGCAGCAGTTCGTGCAGGGACAGTTTGATATCCCCCATCACCGAAAGGCGAGTGGCATAGGTGCGGCCAAGCTCGTGCATATCCGCCGAGAGCTGATACACCGCGCAGGTCGCCGGAATAGCCTCGCCCTCGCTGTACAAAATGGTGATCAGGCTTCTGCCGCCGATGATAAATACGGCATCGTAGGCATTGATGATGCTGGCGATTTCGCTGGCGGTGGTGGGCATATTGCCCCGCCAGAGCGCGTGCTGAGTGGGAAAAGGCAAATTCAGCGGCCAGGAGGAGCCGTAGACGTGGGCGCTGAGCGCTTCCGCCAGCTCGACAATCTCCTGCGTCGAGCCGCTGGAGTGCACCTCATCGCCCGCCACAATCATGATCCTGCCCGGCGCGATCTCGCTGAGCGCCTCCGCCAGCTCGTCCAGCGAGCCCGCCACGGTGTGGTAGTTTACTCTCGACGCCGTCTGTATTCCGGCGTCGCTCAGCTCTTCCATCACGTTCATTGGCAGAGAGAGCAGCACCGGACCAGCCGGAGGGTAGCTGGCAGCGTGAAACGCCCGGCGCACCAGCACCGGGAGCTGGTCGGCGCTGGTGACCTCCTGCGCCCACTTCATGACCGGAGAGCCGATGGACACAATATCATCATACAGCAGCGGGTCGCGGACGTAGTGCCGCGTATCCTGCTGTCCAACGGTCACCACCAGCGGGGTTTTCATGATCCGCGAATTAATGAGATTCCCCATCCCGTGCCCCAGACCGCTGGCGGTATGCAAATTGATAAAACCGGTCTTGCCTGAGGCTTTCGCATAGCCGTCGGCAATCGCCACCACGGTGCTCTCCTGAAGCGCCAGAATATAGTGAATATTTTCATGGCGAAGCAGGGCATCAATGAGCGGAAGTTCGGTGGTGCCGGGGTTGCCAAAAATATATTCCACGCCTTCACTCTCCAGCACTTCAAGAAGAATATCGGCACCCGTTCGCATATTGAGATCTGATAAGGACGTTAATGATTTAATCATACTGACACCTCATTCAGTATTATTTAACGCAGGCTAAAATTCTTCCTGCGTTGGACGCACAACAATTTCATTAATATCAACGTCGCCAGGCTGTTCTATGGCAAATAAAACCGCGCGGGCAATTGCGTCAGCCGGAATAGCCTGCTTATAAAATTCATGGAGAAATTTTTTACTCTCTTCGTCAGAGCTGCCGAATTGCAGTTCGCTTTCGACGGCGCCGGGCGAAATAAGCGTCGTGCGGATAGTTTTACCCGCCTCCTGACGTAAGCCTTCACTCAGCGCGCGGACGGCGAATTTCGTGGCGCTGTACACCACGCCGCCAGGCGCCAGCACCTTGATGCCCGCGACGGAGGCAACGTTAATAAAATGCCCGCTGCCCTGACGCTGGAACACCGGCCACGCGGCCGCGATGCCGTACAGCACCCCTTTCAGATTGGTGTCAATCATCTTGTCCCATTCGTCGGTTTTCAGCTCGCTCAAGGGGGCGATAGCCATAAAGCCCGCGTTGTTGATTAGCACATCCACGCGCTGGTAGGCGGCAACGGCAGCGTCAATGGCGCGCTGAACCTCTTCCTGACGGGTGACATCGGCCTTCACGGCTATCGCCTTGCCGCCTTGCTGAATAATCTGATCTACCAGGGCATTAATTCTGTCCAGACGGCGCGCCACCAGCACCAGCGAAAACGCGTTATTCGCTAAGGAAGTTGCGATTAAGTGGTCCGCAGCTCCCGATATGACGCCCCAAACCGTCCTTTATCGACGTCCTGTGGCTCAATTTTCCAATTTTCAGCCCAAAATCGTCTCTTCGTGGCTGATTTTGGCC
>NZ_JBMKHT010000047.1:0-29632 GCF_049238165.1 Enterobacter cloacae complex sp. IR5422
CGCAAACTGCTGGACGAAGGCCGTGCTGGTGAGAACGTTGGTGTTCTGCTGCGTGGTATCAAACGTGAAGAAATCGAACGTGGTCAGGTTCTGGCGAAGCCAGGCTCAATCAAGCCACACACCAAGTTCGAATCTGAAGTGTACATCCTGTCCAAAGACGAAGGCGGCCGTCATACTCCGTTCTTCAAAGGCTACCGTCCACAGTTCTACTTCCGTACTACTGACGTGACCGGTACCATCGAACTGCCAGAAGGCGTTGAGATGGTAATGCCAGGTGACAACATCAAGATGGTTGTGACGCTGATCCACCCAATCGCGATGGACGACGGTCTGCGTTTCGCAATCCGTGAAGGTGGCCGTACCGTTGGCGCGGGCGTGGTTGCTAAAGTTCTCGGCTAATTGCTGATAACATTTGACGCAATGCGCAATAAAAGGGCATCATTTGATGCCCTTTTTGCACGCTTTCACGTCAGAACCTGGCTCATCAGTGATTATTTTTGTCATAATCATTGCTGAGACAGGCTCTGCAGAGAGCGTATAATTCGAAAAGCGAATTAGCATTTCGATTTGGTTTGCCTCGCAATCGCGGGGTGAAAATGTTTGTAGAATACTTCTGACAGGTTGGTTTATGAGTGCGAATACCGAAGCTCAAGGGAGCGGGCGCGGCCTGGAAGCGATGAAATGGGTAGTAGTAGCCGTTCTGCTGATCGTAGCGATTGTCGGCAACTACCTTTATCGTGACATGATGCTGCCGCTACGCGCGCTTGCAGTGGTAATTCTGATTGCTGCAGCGGGTGGTGTCGCGCTGTTGACGACGAAAGGCAAAGCGACCGTCGCTTTTGCTCGCGAAGCGCGTACCGAAGTCCGTAAGGTAATTTGGCCGACTCGCCAGGAAACATTGCACACCACGCTGATCGTAGCGGCGGTTACCGCTGTAATGTCACTGATCCTGTGGGGACTGGATGGTATTCTGGTTCGCCTGGTATCCTTTATCACTGGCCTGAGGTTCTGAGATGTCTGAAGCCCCTAAAAAGCGCTGGTACGTCGTTCAGGCGTTTTCCGGTTTTGAAGGCCGCGTAGCAACGTCGCTGCGTGAGCATATCAAATTACACAACATGGAAGAGTTATTTGGCGAAGTTATGGTTCCGACCGAAGAAGTGGTCGAGATCCGTGGCGGCCAGCGTCGCAAAAGCGAGCGCAAATTCTTCCCGGGTTACGTGCTGGTTCAGATGGTGATGAACGACGCGAGCTGGCACCTGGTGCGCAGCGTACCGCGCGTGATGGGCTTTATCGGCGGCACGTCTGACCGTCCGGCGCCAATCAGCGACAAAGAAGTGGATGCGATTATGAACCGCCTGCAGCAGGTTGGTGATAAGCCGCGTCCGAAAACGCTGTTTGAACCGGGTGAAATGGTTCGTGTTAATGACGGTCCGTTTGCTGACTTTAACGGCGTCGTTGAAGAAGTGGACTACGAAAAGTCCCGCCTGAAAGTTTCTGTATCTATCTTCGGTCGTGCGACCCCGGTAGAACTGGACTTTGCGCAGGTCGAAAAAGCCTAAGCAGCGATCAAAAAAGCGACGATTTAATCGTTGCACAGGGCGCGAGATTGGAATACAATTTCGCGCCTTTTGTTTTTATGGGCCCGGCCCGTAAAACGAATTTTATTCACGGGGAGCCTCACTGAGGCGCTATTACCCAATCAGAGGATTTTAGAATGGCTAAGAAAGTACAAGCCTACGTCAAGCTGCAGGTTGCAGCTGGTATGGCGAACCCAAGTCCACCAGTTGGTCCAGCTCTGGGTCAGCAGGGTGTGAACATCATGGAATTCTGTAAAGCGTTCAACGCAAAAACGGAATCCCTGGAAAAAGGTCTGCCAATCCCAGTAGTAATCACTGTTTACGCTGACCGTTCTTTCACTTTCGTTACCAAAACCCCTCCAGCAGCTGTTCTGCTGAAGAAAGCGGCTGGTATCAAGTCTGGTTCCGGTAAACCGAACAAAGACAAAGTGGGTAAAATTTCCCGCGCTCAGCTGCAGGAAATCGCGCAGACCAAAGCTGCCGACATGACTGGTGCCGACATTGAAGCGATGACTCGCTCAATCGAAGGTACTGCACGTTCCATGGGCCTGGTAGTGGAGGACTAAGAAATGGCTAAACTGACCAAGCGCATGTCCGTGATCCGTGACAAAGTTGATGCGACCAAACAGTACGACATCAACGAAGCTATCGCTTTGCTGAAAGAACTGGCAACTGCTAAGTTCGTTGAAAGCGTTGACGTTGCCGTTAACCTGGGCATCGACGCGCGTAAATCCGATCAGAACGTTCGTGGCGCAACTGTACTGCCACACGGTACTGGCCGTTCCGTTCGCGTAGCTGTATTTGCTCAGGGTGCAAACGCTGAAGCTGCTAAAGCTGCCGGCGCTGAACTGGTAGGTATGGAAGATCTGGCTGATCAGATCAAGAAAGGCGAAATGAACTTTGACGTTGTTATTGCTTCTCCAGATGCAATGCGCGTTGTTGGCCAGCTGGGCCAGGTTCTGGGTCCACGCGGCCTGATGCCAAACCCGAAAGTGGGTACTGTAACCCCTAACGTTGCTGAAGCGGTTAAGAACGCTAAAGCAGGTCAGGTTCGTTATCGTAACGACAAAAACGGCATCATCCACACCACCATCGGTAAAGTGGACTTTGACGCTGACAAACTGAAAGAAAACCTGGAAGCTCTGCTGGTTGCGCTGAAAAAAGCAAAACCAACTCAGGCGAAAGGCGTGTACATCAAGAAAGTTAGCATCTCCACCACCATGGGTGCAGGTGTTGCAGTTGACCAGGCTGGCCTGAGCGCTGCTGCAAACTAATGCCTTTACGTGGGCGGTGATTTTGTCTACAATCTTACCCCCACGTTTGCTAACGAAAGTTAGCGGCTAAAAGAATTGTTCGTTGGAGCCTGGCCTAATCCAGGCCTCCGTCGAAGACCGCAGGTGTTTCGCAAGAGACTTAATCCCCTGCGTAGACGGTGACAGAACGCTAAGATTATTTTTGGATACTCTGGCTTGTTTCTGCTCACCGTATTAAGACGCTCTTTCCGTTGGGGAGAGTGAAGTGAGTTCCGGAACATGAGTTCCGGCAAACATCCAGGAGCAAAGCTAATGGCTTTAAATCTTCAAGACAAACAAGCGATTGTTGCTGAAGTCAGCGAAGTAGCCAAAGGCGCGCTGTCTGCAGTAGTTGCGGATTCCCGTGGCGTTACTGTAGACAAAATGACTGAACTGCGTAAAGCAGGTCGTGAAGCTGGCGTATACATGCGTGTTGTTCGTAACACCCTGCTGCGCCGCGTAGTTGAAGGTACTCAGTTCGAGTGCCTGAAAGACACGTTTGTTGGTCCGACCCTGATTGCATACTCTATGGAACACCCGGGCGCTGCTGCTCGTCTGTTCAAAGAGTTCGCGAAAGCGAATGCAAAATTTGAGGTCAAAGCTGCAGCCTTTGAAGGTGAGTTGATCCCGGCATCGCAAATCGATCGCCTGGCAACCCTGCCGACCTACGAAGAAGCAATTGCACGCCTGATGGCAACCATGAAAGAAGCTGCGGCTGGCAAACTGGTTCGCACTCTGGCTGCTGTACGCGATGCGAAAGAAGCTGCTTAATCGCAGTTATCTTTATAAAGCATTTGCTTACGTATAAACTTATTCTGATTTTCAGGAACAATTTAAATGTCTATCACTAAAGATCAAATCATTGAAGCAGTAGCAGCTATGTCCGTAATGGACGTTGTAGAGCTGGTTTCTGCAATGGAAGAAAAATTCGGTGTTTCTGCTGCTGCTGCTGTAGCTGTAGCTGCGGGCCCGGCTGAAGCTGCTGAAGAAAAAACTGAATTCGACGTAATTCTGAAAGCTGCTGGCGCGAACAAAGTTGCTGTTATCAAAGCAGTACGTGGCGCAACTGGCCTGGGTCTGAAAGAAGCTAAAGACCTGGTAGAATCTGCTCCAGCTGCGCTGAAAGAAGGCGTGAGCAAAGACGACGCAGAAGCACTGAAAAAATCTCTGGAAGAAGCTGGCGCTGAAGTTGAAGTTAAATAAGCCAACTTTTCTGGTTGCAGCCTAAGTCATTAGGCTGATGGCTGGTGACTTTTTAGTCACCAGCCTTTTTGCGCTGTAAGGCATCAGTAGCATTTCACACTGTTTGACTGCTGATTGTCCTGACAATGCTTGTTTCTATCGACGACTTAATATACTGCGACAGGGTGCTCGCTCTGTGTAAATCGCAATGAAATGGTTTAAGCGTGATAGCAACAGGTATTGCGGAAAGTATTCAATTTTCCGGTCCACAAAATGGTGTTGCACAAACTGTCCCTTCGTCGGACAGATGGGTCGACTTGTCAGCGAGCTGAGGAACCCTATGGTTTACTCCTATACCGAGAAAAAACGTATTCGTAAGGATTTTGGTAAACGTCCACAAGTTCTGGACATTCCATATCTCCTTTCTATCCAGCTTGACTCGTTCCAGAAGTTTATCGAGCAAGATCCTGAAGGGCAGTACGGTCTGGAAGCAGCCTTCCGCTCCGTGTTCCCGATTCAGAGCTACAGCGGTAACTCCGAGCTGCAGTACGTCAGCTACCGCCTTGGCGAACCGGTGTTTGACGTTCAGGAATGTCAGATCCGTGGCGTGACCTATTCCGCACCGCTGCGCGTAAAACTGCGTCTGGTGATCTACGAGCGCGAAGCGCCTGAAGGCACCGTAAAAGACATTAAAGAACAAGAAGTCTACATGGGTGAAATTCCACTCATGACAGACAACGGTACTTTCGTTATTAACGGTACTGAGCGTGTTATCGTTTCCCAGCTGCATCGTAGCCCGGGCGTCTTCTTCGACAGCGATAAAGGTAAAACGCACTCTTCCGGTAAAGTACTGTATAACGCACGCATCATTCCTTACCGTGGTTCCTGGCTGGACTTCGAGTTCGATCCAAAAGACAACCTGTTTGTCCGTATCGACCGTCGTCGTAAACTGCCTGCAACCATCATTCTGCGTGCACTGAACTATACCACTGAGCAGATCCTGGACCTGTTCTTTGAGAAAGTGATCTTTGAAATCCGCGACAACAAGCTGCAGATGGAGCTGGTGCCGGAACGTCTGCGTGGTGAGACCGCGTCGTTCGACATCGAAGCCGACGGCAAAGTGTATGTGGAAAAAGGTCGCCGTATCACCGCGCGCCACATCCGCCAGCTGGAAAAAGATGATATCAAACACATCGAAGTTCCGGTTGAATACATTGCAGGAAAAGTAGCCGCGAAAGATTACGTTGATGAATCAACTGGCGAGCTGATCTGCCCGGCTAACATGGAGCTGAGCCTGGATCTGCTGGCTAAGCTGAGTCAGGCTGGCCACAAACGTATCGAAACGCTGTTCACCAACGATCTGGACCACGGTCCGTACATCTCTGAGACTGTACGCGTCGACCCAACCAACGATCGTCTGAGCGCGCTGGTTGAAATCTACCGCATGATGCGTCCTGGTGAGCCACCAACTCGCGAAGCGGCTGAAAGCCTGTTCGAGAACCTGTTCTTCTCCGAAGACCGCTACGATCTGTCCGCGGTTGGTCGTATGAAGTTCAACCGTTCTCTGCTGCGCGACGAAATCGAAGGTTCCGGTATCCTGAGCAAAGACGACATCATCGAAGTGATGAAGAAGCTCATCGATATCCGTAACGGCAAAGGCGAAGTGGACGACATCGACCACCTCGGCAACCGTCGTATCCGTTCCGTAGGCGAAATGGCGGAAAACCAGTTCCGCGTTGGCCTGGTACGTGTAGAGCGTGCGGTGAAAGAGCGTCTGTCTCTGGGCGATCTGGATACCCTGATGCCTCAGGATATGATCAACGCCAAGCCGATTTCTGCAGCAGTGAAAGAGTTCTTCGGTTCCAGCCAGCTGTCTCAGTTCATGGACCAGAACAACCCGCTGTCTGAGATTACGCACAAGCGTCGTATCTCTGCACTCGGCCCAGGCGGTCTGACCCGTGAGCGTGCAGGCTTCGAAGTTCGAGACGTACACCCGACCCACTACGGTCGCGTATGTCCAATCGAAACGCCTGAAGGTCCAAACATCGGTCTGATCAACTCCCTGTCCGTGTATGCACAGACAAACGAATACGGTTTCCTCGAGACCCCGTACCGTAAAGTGACCGACGGTGTTGTTACCGACGAAATTCATTACCTGTCTGCTATCGAAGAAGGCAACTACGTTATCGCTCAGGCGAACTCCAACCTGGATGACGAAGGCCACTTTGTAGAAGATCTGGTTACCTGCCGTAGCAAAGGCGAATCCAGCTTGTTCAGCCGCGACCAGGTTGACTACATGGACGTATCCACCCAGCAGGTGGTATCCGTCGGTGCGTCCCTGATCCCGTTCCTGGAACACGATGACGCCAACCGTGCATTGATGGGTGCGAACATGCAACGTCAGGCCGTTCCAACTCTGCGTGCTGATAAGCCGCTGGTTGGTACCGGTATGGAACGTGCTGTTGCCGTTGACTCCGGTGTTACTGCAGTTGCTAAGCGTGGCGGTACTGTTCAGTACGTGGATGCCTCCCGTATCGTTATCAAAGTTAACGAAGACGAGATGTACCCGGGCGAAGCAGGTATCGACATTTATAACCTGACCAAATACACCCGTTCTAACCAGAACACCTGTATCAACCAGATGCCTTGCGTATCTCTGGGTGAGCCAGTTGAGCGCGGCGACGTGCTGGCAGACGGTCCGTCCACCGACCTCGGTGAACTGGCGCTCGGTCAGAACATGCGTGTAGCGTTCATGCCGTGGAACGGTTACAACTTCGAAGACTCCATCCTCGTCTCCGAGCGTGTGGTTCAGGAAGATCGTTTCACCACCATCCACATTCAGGAACTGGCGTGCGTGTCCCGTGACACCAAGCTGGGGCCAGAAGAGATCACCGCTGACATCCCTAACGTGGGTGAAGCTGCGCTCTCCAAACTGGATGAATCCGGTATTGTTTACATCGGTGCGGAAGTGACCGGCGGCGACATTCTGGTTGGTAAGGTTACGCCGAAAGGTGAAACCCAGCTGACGCCAGAAGAGAAACTGCTGCGTGCCATCTTCGGTGAGAAAGCGTCTGACGTTAAAGACTCTTCTCTGCGCGTACCAAATGGTGTTTCCGGTACGGTTATCGACGTTCAGGTCTTCACTCGTGATGGCGTTGAGAAAGATAAGCGTGCGCTGGAAATCGAAGAGATGCAGCTCAAACAGGCTAAGAAAGACCTGTCTGAAGAACTGCAGATCCTCGAAGCGGGTCTGTTCAGCCGTATCTATGCGGTGCTGGTTGCCGGTGGCGTTGAAGCTGAGAAGCTCGACAAACTGCCACGCGATCGCTGGCTGGAACTGGGCCTGACCGACGAAGAGAAACAAAATCAGCTGGAACAGCTGGCTGAGCAGTATGACGAACTGAAACACGAGTTCGAGAAAAAACTCGAAGCGAAACGCCGCAAAATCACTCAGGGCGACGATCTGGCACCAGGCGTGCTGAAGATTGTTAAGGTCTATCTGGCTGTTAAACGTCAGATCCAGCCTGGTGATAAGATGGCAGGTCGTCACGGTAACAAGGGTGTTATCTCTAAGATCAACCCGATCGAAGATATGCCGCACGATGCTAACGGTACGCCGGTAGATATCGTACTGAACCCACTGGGCGTACCGTCTCGTATGAACATTGGTCAGATCCTGGAAACTCACCTGGGTATGGCTGCGAAAGGTATCGGCGACAAGATTAACGCCATGCTGAAACAGCAGCAGGAAGTCGCGAAACTGCGCGAATTCATCCAGCGTGCCTACGATCTGGGTACCGACGTGCGTCAGAAAGTCGACCTGAACACCTTCAGCGATGAAGAAGTGCTGCGTCTGGCAGAGAACCTGCGCAAAGGTATGCCAATTGCAACGCCGGTATTCGACGGTGCAAAAGAAGCTGAAATTAAAGAGCTGCTGCAACTGGGTGGTCTGCCAACGTCTGGTCAGATTACGCTGTTTGACGGCCGTACCGGTGAACAGTTCGAACGTCCGGTAACCGTAGGTTACATGTACATGCTGAAACTGAACCACCTGGTCGACGACAAGATGCACGCTCGTTCTACCGGTTCTTACAGCCTGGTTACTCAGCAGCCGCTGGGTGGTAAGGCACAGTTCGGTGGTCAGCGCTTCGGGGAGATGGAAGTGTGGGCGCTGGAAGCATACGGCGCGGCATACACCCTGCAGGAAATGCTCACCGTTAAGTCTGATGACGTGAACGGTCGTACTAAGATGTATAAAAACATCGTGGACGGCAACCATCAGATGGAACCAGGCATGCCAGAATCCTTCAACGTACTGTTGAAAGAGATTCGTTCGCTGGGTATCAACATCGAACTGGAAGACGAGTAATTCTCGCTCAAACAGGTCACTGGTGCCGGGTTAATCCCCGGCACCGGATTGTGCTAACTCCGACGGGAGCAAATCCGTGAAAGATTTATTAAAGTTTCTGAAAGCGCAGACTAAAACCGAAGAGTTTGATGCGATCAAAATTGCTCTGGCTTCGCCAGACATGATCCGTTCATGGTCTTTCGGTGAAGTTAAAAAGCCGGAAACCATCAACTACCGTACGTTCAAACCTGAGCGTGACGGCCTTTTCTGTGCGCGTATTTTCGGGCCAGTAAAAGATTACGAGTGCCTGTGCGGTAAGTACAAGCGCCTGAAACACCGCGGTGTGATCTGTGAGAAGTGCGGCGTTGAAGTGACCCAGACCAAAGTGCGCCGTGAGCGCATGGGCCACATCGAGCTGGCGTCTCCGACTGCTCACATCTGGTTCCTGAAATCACTGCCGTCCCGTATCGGTCTGCTGCTGGATATGCCGCTGCGTGATATCGAACGTGTTCTGTACTTCGAATCTTATGTGGTTATCGAAGGCGGGATGACGAACCTGGAACGTCATCAGATCCTGACTGAAGAGCAGTATCTGGACGCGCTGGAAGAGTTCGGTGACGAATTCGACGCGAAGATGGGTGCGGAAGCTATTCAGGCTCTGCTGAAGAGCATGGATCTGGAGCAAGAGTGCGAGCAGCTGCGTGAAGAGCTGAACGAAACCAACTCCGAAACCAAGCGTAAAAAGCTGACCAAGCGTATCAAACTGCTGGAAGCGTTCGTTCAGTCTGGTAACAAGCCAGAGTGGATGATCCTGACCGTTCTGCCGGTTCTGCCGCCAGATCTGCGTCCACTGGTTCCGCTGGATGGTGGTCGTTTCGCAACGTCCGATCTGAACGATCTGTATCGTCGCGTGATCAACCGTAACAACCGTCTGAAACGTCTGCTGGATCTGGCTGCGCCGGACATCATCGTACGCAACGAAAAACGTATGCTGCAGGAAGCGGTAGATGCCCTGCTGGATAACGGTCGTCGCGGTCGTGCGATCACCGGTTCTAACAAACGTCCTCTGAAATCTTTGGCCGACATGATCAAAGGTAAACAGGGTCGTTTCCGTCAGAACCTGCTCGGTAAGCGTGTTGACTACTCCGGTCGTTCTGTAATCACCGTAGGTCCATACCTGCGTCTGCATCAGTGCGGTCTGCCGAAGAAAATGGCACTGGAGCTGTTCAAACCGTTCATCTACGGCAAGCTGGAACTGCGTGGCCTGGCCACCACCATCAAAGCCGCGAAGAAAATGGTTGAGCGTGAAGAAGCTGTCGTTTGGGATATCCTGGACGAAGTTATCCGCGAACACCCGGTACTGCTGAACCGTGCACCAACCCTGCACCGTCTGGGTATCCAGGCATTTGAGCCAGTCCTGATCGAAGGTAAAGCGATCCAGCTGCACCCGCTGGTTTGTGCGGCATATAACGCCGACTTCGATGGTGACCAGATGGCTGTTCACGTACCGCTGACGCTGGAAGCCCAGCTCGAAGCGCGTGCGCTGATGATGTCTACCAACAACATCCTGTCTCCAGCGAACGGTGAGCCAATCATTGTTCCTTCTCAGGACGTTGTACTGGGTCTGTACTACATGACCCGTGACTGTGTTAACGCCAAAGGCGAAGGCATGGTGCTGACTGGCCCGAAAGAAGCTGAGCGTATTTATCGCGCTGGCCTGGCCTCTCTGCATGCGCGCGTTAAAGTGCGTATCACCGAATACGAAAAAGATGCAAACGGCGAATTCGTTGCGAAAACCAGCCTGAAAGACACGACCGTTGGCCGTGCCATTCTGTGGATGATCGTACCGAAAGGTCTGCCTTTCTCCATCGTCAACCAGGCGCTGGGCAAGAAAGCGATCTCCAAAATGCTGAACACCTGTTACCGCATTCTGGGCCTGAAGCCGACCGTTATCTTCGCTGACCAGACTATGTACACCGGCTTTGCTTATGCAGCGCGTTCAGGTGCATCTGTTGGTATCGATGACATGGTCATCCCAGAGAAGAAACACGAGATCATCTCTGAAGCGGAAGCTGAAGTTGCTGAGATCCAGGAGCAGTTCCAGTCTGGTCTGGTTACCGCGGGCGAACGCTATAACAAAGTTATCGATATCTGGGCAGCGGCGAACGATCGTGTATCCAAAGCGATGATGGATAACCTGCAGACCGAAACCGTGATTAACCGTGACGGCGTAGAAGAGCAGCAGGTTTCCTTCAACAGCATCTACATGATGGCCGACTCCGGTGCGCGTGGTTCTGCAGCACAGATTCGTCAGCTGGCAGGTATGCGTGGTCTGATGGCGAAGCCAGATGGCTCCATCATCGAAACGCCAATCACCGCGAACTTCCGTGAAGGTCTGAACGTACTCCAGTACTTCATCTCCACGCACGGTGCGCGTAAAGGTCTGGCGGATACCGCACTGAAAACCGCGAACTCCGGTTATCTGACGCGTCGTCTGGTAGACGTTGCGCAGGATCTGGTTGTGACCGAAGACGATTGTGGCACCCTCGAAGGTATCACCATGACCCCGGTTATCGAGGGTGGTGATGTTAAAGAGCCACTGCGCGATCGCGTTCTGGGTCGTGTGACCGCGGAAGACATCCTGAAGCCGGGCACCGCAGACATTCTGGTTCCACGCAACACCCTGCTGCACGAACAGTGGTGTGACCTGCTGGAAGCGAACTCTGTTGACTCCGTGAAGGTGCGTTCCGTTGTATCCTGTGACACCGACTTTGGTGTATGTGCGCACTGCTACGGTCGTGACCTGGCGCGTGGCCACATCATCAACAAAGGTGAAGCCATCGGCGTTATCGCGGCACAGTCCATCGGTGAACCGGGTACACAGCTGACGATGCGTACGTTCCACATCGGTGGTGCGGCATCTCGTGCGGCTGCTGAATCCAGCATCCAGGTGAAAAACAAAGGTAGCATCAAGCTCAGCAACGCGAAGTCGGTTGTGAACTCCAGCGGTAAACTGGTTATCACTTCACGTAACACCGAGCTGAAGCTGATCGACGAATTCGGTCGTACCAAAGAAAGCTATAAAGTGCCTTACGGTGCGGTTATGGCGAAAGGTGATGGCGAGCAGGTTGCCGGCGGTGAAACCGTTGCAAACTGGGATCCACACACCATGCCGGTTATCACCGAAGTAAGTGGTTTCATCCGCTTCACTGACATGATCGACGGCCAGACCATTACTCGTCAGACTGACGAGCTGACCGGTCTGTCTTCTCTGGTGGTTCTGGATTCTGCTGAACGTACTACCGGCGGTAAAGATCTGCGTCCTGCACTGAAAATCGTTGATGCTCAGGGTAATGACGTTCTGATCCCAGGTACCGATATGCCTGCGCAGTACTTCCTGCCGGGTAAAGCGATTGTACAGCTGGAAGATGGCGTACAGATCAGCTCGGGTGACACCCTGGCGCGTATTCCTCAGGAATCCGGCGGTACCAAGGACATCACCGGTGGTCTGCCACGCGTTGCGGACCTGTTCGAAGCACGTCGTCCGAAAGAGCCGGCAATCCTGGCTGAAATCAGCGGTATCATCTCCTTCGGTAAAGAGACCAAAGGTAAGCGCCGTCTGGTTATCACTCCAGTAGATGGCAGCGAACCGTACGAAGAGATGATTCCTAAGTGGCGTCAGCTCAACGTGTTCGAAGGTGAACGCGTAGAACGTGGTGACGTGGTTTCCGACGGTCCAGAAGCGCCGCACGACATCCTGCGTCTGCGTGGTGTGCATGCTGTTACTCGTTACATCGTTAACGAAGTACAGGACGTATACCGCCTGCAGGGCGTTAAGATTAACGATAAACACATCGAAGTTATCGTTCGTCAGATGCTGCGTAAAGCAACCATCGAAAACGCGGGCAGCTCCGAGTTCCTCGAAGGCGAGCAGGTTGAATACTCACGCGTCAAGATCGCTAACCGCGAACTGGAAGCGAACGGCAAAATCGGTGCGACCTTCTCGCGCGATCTGCTGGGTATCACCAAAGCGTCTCTGGCAACCGAGTCCTTCATCTCTGCAGCATCGTTCCAGGAAACGACTCGTGTCCTGACCGAAGCCGCTGTTGCAGGTAAACGTGATGAACTGCGCGGTCTGAAAGAGAACGTTATCGTGGGTCGTCTGATCCCGGCGGGTACCGGTTATGCGTACCATCAGGATCGTATGCGTCGTCGTGCTGCAGGCGAACTGCCAGCTGCACCGCAGGTTACTGCTGAAGATGCATCCGCGAGCCTGGCAGAACTGCTGAACGCAGGTCTGGGTGGCTCCGACAACGAGTAATCGTTGAGTCGCTAATAAAAAACCCGCTTCGGCGGGTTTTTTTATATCTGCACTATTTCAGTTTACTAATGGGATCCGTCGATACAGCTCAATCATATCGCCCGCCAGGTCCTGTATGACCATGGCGTTCATCAGGTGATCCTGCGAGTGGACGGTGATCAGGTTAACCGGAAGCTTCCCGGTCCCTTCATCAAGACCGATAAGCTGCGTCTGTATGGTGTGCGCATGCTTCACATATTCCCGCGACTCTTCCATCGCTTTTTCGGCTTCGTCAAACTCACCTTTACGCGCCATCTGCAATGCTGTCAGGGCCGCACTGCGCGCCGCGCCTGCGTTAACAAGCAGTTCCATAATCGTGGTTTCTAAGTCTTCCATTATGACTCCAGAAGTTTGAGCGCTTTATCCAGTACGGCATCACCTTTCATCATGCCGTAATCCATCATGTCGATCACCGCGACCTTTTTGCCCAGCGGGTCGGCCTGCGCCTGTAATTTAGCCTGCTCGTATTTAACCTGTGGCCCCAGCAATACGATGTCGGCCGTTGCGATGTTGTCTTTAAACTCCGCAACCGGAACGGCTTTAATGGTGACTTCAACCCCTTTTTTCTGCGCGGCGTCTTTCATACGTTGAACCAGCATGCTGGTTGACATTCCCGCTGCACAGCATAAAACGATGTTCTTCATAATCAGCCTCGATCTACATGTGTTTATTGATAATTATCCCGTGCAGACCGCTTCAACAACCGCTTTACCGCGATTGTGTGTCAGGCATCACAAAGAAACAGGCGTTTTTCTGAAACCGGTTACAATTTTACATTGGCGGGTACCCGGCCCGTCGAAACGGGCAGGGTGAAAGCGAGAGGGTTAGCTGATGGATGTGCGAACGATTCGATTTTTTCCCTGCTGTTTGGCGCTGTAGAGGGCGTTATCAACGCTTCCGACAAATTGTTCCAGCGGTTCAAAATGCCACTCCCCAAGACCGCCGCTGAACGTAACCCGCAGGTTTTCTTCCCGCCAGACGCGTTTTTCAACGGCGGTACGCCACGCTTCCAATAATGAGAGCGCGGAAGACATCTGCTCCGCCTGGAAGATTACGGCGAACTCTTCTCCGCCATAACGGTAAACCGAGACGTGATGTGGCTGCATAATCTGGATCCCTTCACGAGCCACGTTGCGCAGAACGATATCACCGGTCAGGTGACCCAGCGTGTCGTTAATTGACTTAAAGTTATCAATATCCACCAGCGCCATCGCGAAGGGCTGCTGAGCATTCAGCAGCTCTGCGATATCGCTGTCGAACGCGCGTCGGTTTTTACAGCCCGTCAGCGCATCGTGGGTGGCCTGGCGCACATACGCCATTTCGCGCTCTTTATTGGACTGAATCGTGTGGCTCAACATCGCTTCCAGGCGCGGTGCCTCGTTAACGTCGCCAGTTTTGATGGCATTGATAATGTGCATCAGCACGCTACGCGAGGCGTGGCGGAGGTATAAGCCGAAAAGGATGATGATGATGGCCGCCAGCGCAAACCCCCAGCCAACGATCGTCGTTTCGTGGCGGGTGATATCGGTGAGCGTCGCACCGGATACCCGGTAGATGACAAACCAGTCCGGGTTGGTAAACGAGTAATAGTAATACCAGGCGTTGCTTTTCTTGTCGTAAAGATGGCCTTCGCCGCTGGTCATTTTGTCCATCAGCGCTTCGCTCACGTACTGCTTGAAGAGCGCGCCGGTATCCGGATGCAGCACCACAGCACCGTCGCGTTCGACGACGAAGAATTCCCCCTGAACGGGTGCCACCATCTGGCGCAGGGTATAGCCCATTGACGTCAAATCAAGATGAAAGGCGATCGTTCCCTTCAGTCTGCCCTCCGGCGAGATCAACGGCTTATAAAGGGTTACTGTCGGATGGCCGGTAAAGTAGTCCATGTAGGGACGGGTATAGTGGCTGAAGATGCTGGCTTCCGCCTGAGCGACAAACCACGGCCGCGTTCGGGGATCGAAGGTTTTACTCTTCTCCGTGGGGAGCACTTCTGGTGCGCGCAGATAATGCCCCTGCGTATCGGCAAGCGAAATGGAGGAGACGGTCGGCATCAGGTTCTGCAAATGCATGACCATCTGCAGCCCCTGCGTCGGGTTAAGGTTTAGCGTCTCGTTTAGCCTGTCGTCGCGCGCAAAGTACATCGCGGAACGGCCCAGAATATAGTCGTTTTCACGCAGGATAGATTCGGTGTAGTTCACCGCCAGGTTGTGCGTGAAGTTGCTATTGATCTTATGATAATCCTCAAGAAAATCCTTTCGTTGCGAAAGCGTCACCGCGATCGCGATCACCGCAAAACTGCAGAGGATCCCCGCAAAGCTGAGCATAATGGGCCGGGTAAAAGAGAGCTTTTTGCTGTGAAGTGCCATGAGCTGTACATCGTTCCTGATGGTGAATACTTTTCGTCTGCCGATATCCTCTCAGCATAGTCGCTGCCCTGCGGTTAGCGGTGAATTATACGGCACGCGATTTTTGACAGGATGATTTATCTTAAGAACCATTAAGAAAATACTTATTAAAATGGCATGAGCCGTTTTTGCAATGAACCAGAGGCAGGGCGAAACGAGGAAGAAGCTTTTCGCCCTGGTCAGCATCCGTTGCTGACCGTGTGACAATAAAAAACCGGACGATCGCTGACAATCTTCCGGTTTTGCCTTTTCGTCGCGGCTCGACAATTTTTTAACGTGTTGCAGTGCGTTTCAACGTCACTGCGAGGCTCTTCCCAGCCAGCTGTCCCAGTCTTTCCAGACAGGCTGAAGACCCTGCGCCGTCAGGGCGGCGGCGACCGCTTCCGGGCGTCGTCCGTCATGAGGTGCAAATTGTTCCAGTTCCGGATGGTCGTCGGCGTAACCGCCAGGCTGCGTTTTGGAAAACGCGCTGACGTTGTTAATCGCAAGCGGGATGACGCGATCGCGAAACGCCGGGGACTCGCGCGTTGAGAGCGATAATTCCACTTCCGGAGCGAGCAGGCGAAACGCGCAAATGGTCTGCACCAGCTGGCGTTCATCCATCAGCGAAGCCGGTTCAATTCCTCCCGCGCAGGGACGCAGGCGCGGGAAGGAGATGGAGTATCGGCTCTGCCAGTAGTGCTGCTGGAGCCACAGCAGATGTTCCGCCACCATGTAACAATCCACCCGCCAGCTGTCGGAGAGCCCGATCAGCGCACCCAGACCGATTTTGTCGATACCGGCGCGACCCAGCCTGTCCGGCGTTTCCAGGCGGAAGAAGAAATCCTGTTTCTTGCCCTTCAGGTGGTGTCGGGCGTACGTCGCCTCGTGGTAGGTTTCCTGATAGACCATGACGCCGTCCAGCCCGAGCGTTTTGAGCTCCGCGTACTCCTCCTGCGACAGAGGCTGCACTTCCATCTGCAACGACGCAAACTGACGACGAATGGCGGGAAGGTGCCGACGGAAATAGTCCATTCCCACTTTCCCCTGATGTTCGCCCGTGACCAGCAAAAGATGTTCAAAGCCCATTTCACGGATGGCCGCACACTCACGGGCAATCTCAGCCTCATCGAGCGTTTTACGCTTGATGCGGTTGCTCATGGAGAAACCGCAGTAGGTACAGTCATTGGCGCACAGGTTGGAGAGATAGAGCGGCACGTAGAAACTCACCGTGTTGCCAAACCGCTGGCGGGTAAGCCGCTGCGCTCGCTGGGCCATCGGTTCGAGGTAGGCGCTGGCCGCCGGGGAGAGCAGGGCCATCAGATCCTCGCGGGTCAGATGACGGGCCTGCAGCGCGCGCTCCACGTCAGCCGCCGTTTTGCTGTTGATACGCAGGGCAATGTCGTCCCAGTTAAGCTGGCGCCAGCGCTCGGTAAACGTGCTCATGAGATCGCCTCCAGAAAACCGGTCAGCGGGCTGGTGGCCTGCGCCTGGAAACTGCGCGAGCCGGGGCCGGATCCCCTTGCCAGCAGGCCGGCCTCCACGGCCAGGCGGAACGCACGCGCCATCATGACCGGATCGTCGGCAACCGCGATAGCCGTATTCACCAGCACCGCGTCGGCGCCCATCTCCAGCGCCTGCGCGGCATGGCTGGGCACGCCAATGCCTGCATCCACCACCACCGGTACGGTGGCCTGTTCAATAATGATTTCCAGCATCGCGCGGGTCTCCAGCCCCTGGTTGGAGCCAATGGGGGCCCCCAGCGGCATGACGGCAGCGCAGCCGACCTCTTCCAGCCGTTTGCACAGGACAGGGTCGGCCCCGCAGTAAGGCAGGACGGTAAACCCTTGCTGCACCAGCTTTTCAGCCGCTTTCAGCGTTTCAATCGGATCGGGCAGCAGCCAGCGGGCATCCGGATGGATTTCCAGCTTCAACCAGCGGGTGCCGAGCGCCTCCCGTGCCAGCTGTGCGGCAAAAATCGCCTCTTCTGCCGTTTTGGCGCCGGAGGTGTTGGGCAACAGCGTGACGCCCGCTTCCAGCAACGGAGCCAGAATGGCATCGCTGTGATGGCGCAGATCCACGCGCTTAAGCGCCAGCGTCACCAACTGGCTGCCGCTTTCGCGAATGGCCTCCACCATCAGCTGCGGCGAGGCGAATTTTCCGGTTCCGGTAAACAGATGCGAATCAAAGACTTTATCGGCAATACGTAACATCTCAGCCCCCTGCGATAACCTGAAACAGCAGGATCTGGTCGCCTTCATTGACCTGCTGATGTTCCCACTGCTCGCGCGGCAGGATCTGTTGATTGAGCGCCAGCGCCGTTCCCGGCTTGAGCTGACGCAGCTTGTCGAGCAGTGCGGCAACGGTGAGCCCGTCGTCGCAGCTCATCGGCTCATCGTTAAACAGAATGCGCATCGCGGCCTCCGCACACCGGGCAGTAGCTGGCGCGATGCAGCGCCAGATGACGCCAGCCGCTGGAGCGGGCATCAAACAGCCGCAGCGTATTGCGTTCCGTCTCCATGCCGCTGAGCAGCTTGATGGCCTCCAGCGCCTGCATCGTGCCCATCACGCCGACCACCGGACCCAGAATGCCCGCCGTACGGCAGTTGCGCGTCGGCTCGGCATCGTCCGGCCACAGGCAGCGATAGCAGCCCTGCGTCCACGGTGGCGTCAGAACCATCATTTGCCCGCCGAACCCCACCGCGCTGGCGGTGATAAGCGGCGTATGATTTGCCACGCAGGCGGCGTTGATCGCCTGGCGCGTCGCCATGTTGTCGGTACAGTCCAGCACCACGTCGGCAAGGGCGACTTCACGGTGCAGGCTTTCACCGCCAAGCCGCTCCTGTAGGGCAATCAGTTCGATATCAGGGTTAAGCTGATGCAGCCGCTGCCGGGTGATCTGTGCTTTCGGCTGGTTGATATCCTCGGTGGTAAAGAGGATTTGTCGCTGCAGGTTGCTGAGGTGGACCTCGTCGTCGTCGGCCAGCACCAGCGTGCCGATACCCGCGCCTGCCAGATAGAGCGCGGCGGGTGCGCCTAATCCCCCCAGGCCAACAATCAGCACCCGGCTGGCGAGCAGTTTTTGCTGCCCGTCGATGGCGATATCTTCCAGCAGGATCTGACGGCTGTAGCGCATAAAGTCGCGATCATTCATCGCCTGCTCCTGCCAGCTGTAACAGCTGTTCAGTGGCGGCCTGCCAGTCTGCGGCCTGGGTGATGGCGCTGACGACGGCGATGCTGCCCACGCCGGTCTCCAGCACTGCCGGGGCGCGTTCCAGGCTGATTCCGCCGATGGCGACGGTGGGGTAGTCGGCAAGGCGTTTAACGTGACCCGTCAGTTGCGTCAGACCCTGCGGAGCGGAGGGCATCTGCTTGGTTTGCGTCGGGAAGACGTGACCGAGCGCGATGTAAGAGGGACGGGCCGCCAGGGCCACGTCGATCTCCATGTCATCGTGTGTTGACACACCAAGACGCAACCCGGCGTCACGGATTGCGCTCAGATCCGTTGTTTCCAGGTCCTCCTGACCCAGATGCACGCCGTACGCCCGGTGCTTAACGGCCAGTCGCCAGTAGTCATTGATAAACAGGCGGGCGTTATACCGACGCCCCAGCGCAATGGCGGCAACCACATCGGCTTCCACCTCCTCATCGCGTTTATCCTTGATGCGCAGCTGGAGGGTGCGAACGCCTGCCTCCAGCAGGCGCGCTATCCACGCCACGCTGTCCACCACCGGATAGAGCCCTAAACGGTATGGAACGGGTGGGAAATCGGGCTGGTACATTACGCCTCCTCTTTTTTGAGGTAGATTTCGCCGCCTTTGGCGCGGAAGGCTTCGGACATGTCCGCCATACCCACTTCAATGGTTTGCGCGGCGGCGTAGTCGCGCACCTCCTGGCTGATCTTCATCGAGCAGAACTTCGGCCCACACATGGAGCAGAAGTGCGCGACTTTGCCCGATTCCTGCGGCAGGGTTTCGTCGTGGTAGGCGCGGGCGGTGAACGGATCCAGCGCCAGGTTGAACTGGTCTTCCCAGCGGAATTCAAAGCGCGCCTTCGACATGGCGTTATCACGGATTTGCGCGCCCGGGTGGCCTTTGGCCAGGTCCGCGGCATGGGCGGCAATTTTGTAAGTGATCAGCCCCTGCTTCACGTCCTCTTTGTTAGGCAGGCCGAGGTGCTCTTTCGGCGTCACGTAGCAGAGCATGGCGCAGCCGAACCAGCCGATCATCGCCGCGCCAATGCCTGACGTGAAGTGGTCATAGCCCGGCGCGATGTCGGTGGTCAGTGGCCCCAGCGTGTAGAACGGCGCTTCGTGGCAGTGCTCCAGCTCTTCGGTCATGTTGCGGCGGATCATCTGCATCGGCACGTGTCCCGGGCCTTCAATCATCACCTGCACGTCATACTCCCAAGCGATTTTGGTCAGCTCGCCCAGCGTGTGCAGCTCGGCAAACTGTGCTTCGTCGTTAGCATCGCGGATGGAGCCCGGGCGCAGGCCGTCGCCCAGCGACAGAGAGACATCGTACGCGGCGCAGATTTCGCAGATCTCGCGGAAGTGTTCGTAGAGGAAGTTCTCCTGGTGATGGGAGAGGCACCACTTCGCCATGATCGAACCGCCGCGCGAGACGATGCCGGTCAGACGCTTCGCGGTCATCGGCACGTAGCGCAGCAGCACGCCCGCGTGAATGGTGAAGTAGTCCACGCCCTGTTCCGCCTGCTCCAGCAGCGTGTCGCGGAACGCTTCCCAGGTAAGGTTTTCGGCGATGCCGTTGACCTTCTCCAGCGCCTGATAAATCGGGACGGTGCCAATCGGAACCGGGCTGTTACGCAGGATCCATTCGCGGGTTTCGTGAATATAGCGGCCGGTGGAGAGATCCATTACCGTGTCCGCGCCCCAGCGCGTTGACCAGACAAGCTTTTCAACCTCTTCTTCGATGGAGGAGGTGACGGCCGAGTTACCGATGTTAGCGTTGACCTTCACCAGGAAGTTGCGGCCGATAATCATCGGCTCGGATTCCGGGTGGTTAATGTTGGCGGGGATGATCGCGCGGCCTGCGGCCACTTCGTCACGCACAAACTCCGGCGTGATGTTCTCCGGCAGGCGTGCGCCAAAGCCTTCGCCCGGGTGCTGGTAGCGCAGCACTTCGCTGCGGATACGCTCGCGGCCCATGTTCTCGCGGATGGCGATGAACTCCATCTCCGGCGTGACGATCCCCTGGCGGGCGTAGTGCAGCTGCGTCACGCATTTGCCCGCTCTGGCGCGTTTTGGCGTCAGCAGGCCGGTAAAGCGCAGCGCGTCCAGACCGTCGTCGGCCAGGCGTTCTTTGGTGTATGCAGAACTGCGTACGCTCAGTTCTTCGCAGTCGTTACGCGCCTCTATCCACGGCTGGCGCAGCTTTGCCAGACCCTGCTGGACGTTGATAGCCACATCAGGATCGCCGTACGGGCCGGAGGTGTCATACACCGGCACGGCTTCGTTGTCTTCATACTGCGGATTCTCTTTGCTGCCGCCGATAAGCGTCGGGCTGAGCTGGATTTCCCGCATCGGGACGCGGATATCGGCCTGCGAGCCGGAAATGTAGATGCGTTTCGAGTTCGGGAAAGCGGTGCCTTCCAGGGTGTCGATGAAGTGTTGGGCCTGTGCACGCTGTTCGCGGCGGGTCAGTTTTGCAGTAGACATAGCTCATTCCAAAAGTGAAGGACATGGCTTGTCAGACGACGGATGAAGCAAGAGAGGATCGCCCGGGGGGCGATACAACAGCAGTGTGACTCTTGTTCCCTTCGCAGGTATTAGCCTGATCAGGTTCCGCGGATCCCGAATTAACGGTCTCAGCCCGGCTTTCGCTCTGGGCACTCCGACAAGAAAAATCCCCCTCGTGAGAGGGGCGAATGGTTGTAAATTACTCGTTAACGATTAAGAACTCAAGCCGGGCGCGCGATGTTATCTTCGGGGCTGGCGTCCAGGACGAGGCTAATCAGCTTATCTTCCAGCGTGAATCGCTCTTCCAGCGCTTCGCCAAGGTCGGAAAGCGCCTGCTGGAACTCAAGATAGTTATCGTGATCGATGGCGTTCTCAAGCGTGGAATCGTAGTAATCCATGATCTGCTGGGTGTTGGCTTCCAGCAGCGGACAAAGCTTGCTGGCCGCTAAATACGGCGTAGTCCCTTCCATTTCGCGGATAATGCGTTCATAAATATTGAAATGGCCGTCGGAAAGATAGTCGACCAGGCTCTGACAAAAATCATCCAGCGCTTTTTCATTCAGCCGCATAAACGATTCTTTGCCAGGCTTAAGACCGACCAGATTGTAATAAGCCACGAGTAGATGCTTGCGCACATGTAGCCAGCGATCCACCAGTTTGTTACTTCCTCTAACGCGCTCAGTCAGGCTTTCTAGCTGGTTTAACATGGTCGACTCCGCAAAGTGTAGGATTGAATCTGCTCATCCAGAATGTAACCACAATGCTAACAACATGTCAGTGAAGCGAAGGTAGTGCAATAGATATGGATCGTATTATTGAAAAATCAGATCTGGGTTGGTGGATCGTCAGTCACGAACAAAAATTATGGTTGCCCGGTGGAGAGCTGCCCTACGGTGCGGCGGAAACGTTTGATCTCGAGGGCCAGCCTGCGCTGAAGATCGGCGAGTGGCAGGGTGAACCCGTGTGGTTGATCCAACAAGCGCGTCGTCAGGATATGGGATCCGTTCGCCAGGTGTTGGATCTGGACGTAGGCCTGTTCCAGCTGGCGGGGCGGGGCGTCCAGCTGGCGGAGTTTTACCGCTCGCACAAATACTGCGGCTATTGCGGCCATACCATGCACCCGAGTAAAACCGAGTGGGCGATGCTCTGCAGCTACTGCCGCGAACGTTATTACCCACAAATTGCGCCGTGCATTATCGTCGCTATCCGTCGGGATGACTCTATTTTGCTTGCACAGCATACCCGCCATCGCAACGGCATTCATACCGTGCTGGCCGGGTTCGTCGAGGTGGGCGAAACGCTGGAGCAGGCAGTGGCGCGCGAGGTGATGGAAGAGAGCGGGATCAAAGTGAAGAACTTGCGCTACGTCACCTCCCAGCCGTGGCCGTTCCCGCAGTCGCTGATGACGGCCTTTATGGCCGACTATGACAGCGGCGAGATCGTTATCGATCAGAAAGAGCTGCTGGATGCGAACTGGTATCGCTATGACGATCTACCGCTGCTCCCCCCACCGGGTACCGTGGCGCGTCGGCTGATAGAAGATACCGTAGCGATGTGTCGGGCCGAGTATGAGTAGTGTTACACTGAGGCCATGACGCTTAAGGAACTGCAAAAATGACCGAACTGAAGAACGATCGTTATCTGCGTGCGCTGCTGCGCCAGCCCGTTGATGTCACCCCGGTGTGGATGATGCGCCAGGCGGGACGCTATCTGCCAGAGTACAAAGCCACGCGCGCGCAGGCGGGCGATTTTATGTCGCTGTGCAAAAACGCCGAGCTGGCCTGTGAAGTGACGCTCCAGCCGCTGCGCCGCTTCCCGCTGGATGCGGCGATCCTCTTCTCGGATATTCTGACCATTCCGGATGCGATGGGCCTTGGCCTGTACTTCGAAACCGGTGAAGGCCCGCGTTTTACCTCTCCGATCAGAAGCAAAGCCGACGTGGACAAGCTGCCGATCCCCGATCCGGAAGGCGAGCTGGGCTACGTGATGAACGCCGTGCGCACCATTCGCCGCGAGCTGAAAGGTGAGGTGCCGCTGATTGGCTTCTCCGGCAGCCCGTGGACGCTGGCAACCTATATGGTGGAGGGGGGCAGCAGCAAAGCCTTCACCCTGATTAAAAAGATGATGTACGCCGAGCCGCTGGCTCTGCATGCGCTGCTTGACAAGCTCGCGAAGAGCGTCACGCTCTATCTCAACGCGCAGATTAAAGCCGGTGCGCAGTCGGTGATGATTTTCGATACCTGGGGCGGCGTGCTGACCGGGCGTGATTATCAACAGTTCTCCCTGTATTACATGCATAAAATCGTTGACGGCCTGCTGCGCGAAAACGAAGGCCGCCGCGTGCCGGTGACGCTGTTCACCAAAGGTGGCGGTCAGTGGCTGGAAGCCATGGCGGCAACCGGCTGTGACGCTCTGGGTCTCGACTGGACCACCGATATCGCTGATGCCCGCCGCCGCGTGGGCGACAAAGTGGCGCTTCAGGGCAATATGGACCCGTCCATGCTCTATGCGCCGCCTGCCCGCATTGAAGAAGAAGTGTCGACTATACTGTCTGGTTTCGGCCTGGGGGAAGGCCACGTCTTTAACCTCGGCCACGGTATTCATCAGGATGTGCCGCCAGAGCACGCAGGCCTATTTGTGGAGGCGGTGCATCGGCTTTCTGCCCAGTATCACAAGTAAGGAGTCGTTATGGATCTCGCGTCGCTACGCGCTCAACAAATCGAACTGGCCTCATCGGTGATCCGCGAGGATCGTCTGGATAAGGATCCTCCGCAGTACATTGGCGGAGCCGACGTCGGGTTTGAGCAGGGTGGGGACGTGACGCGAGCGGCGATGGTGGTCCTGAAATACCCTTCGCTCGAGCTGGTGGAGTACAAGGTCGCGCGTATTGCCACCACCATGCCGTACATTCCGGGCTTTCTCTCCTTCCGCGAATATCCCGCGCTGCTGGCAGCGTGGGAGCAGCTTTCGCAAAAACCTGACCTGCTTTTTGTCGATGGGCACGGTATCTCACACCCGCGCCGTTTAGGCGTTGCTAGCCATTTTGGTCTGCTGGTGGATGTGCCGACCATCGGCGTCGCCAAGAAACGCCTCTGCGGCGCGTTTGAGCCACTCTCCGCCGAGCCGGGTGCGCTGGCACCGCTTATCCATAAAGGCGAGCAGCTGGCGTGGGTCTGGCGCAGCAAGGCGCGCTGTAATCCGCTGTTCATCGCCACCGGCCATCGGGTGAGTATGGACAGCGCCCTGGCGTGGGTACAGCGCTGCATGAAGGGCTACCGCTTACCGGAGCCAACGCGCTGGGCTGACGCGGTGGCCTCTTCGCGTCCGGCTTTTGTTCGTTGGCAGGAAATTCAGCGATGATTCAGGTAAACTGCGCCTAATTTTCGATTCGAGAGATCATCATGCTACAAAACCCGATTCACCTGCGCCTTGAAAAGCTGGAAAGCTGGCAGCACGTCACCTTCATGGCTTGCCTGTGCGAGCGCATGTATCCCAACTATGCCGCGTTCTGCAAGCAGACCGGCTTTGGTGATGGCCATATCTACCGCCGCATTCTGGATCTGATCTGGGAAACGCTGACGGTGAAAGACGCGAAGGTGAATTTCGACTCTCAGCTCGAAAAGCTGGAAGAGGCGATCCCGGTGGCGGATGATTTTGACCTGTACGGCGTCTACCCGGCAATTGATGCCTGTGTGGCGTTAAGCGAATTGCTCCACTCCCGCCTGAGCGGTGAGACGCTGGAGCACGCTATCGAGGTCAGTAAGGCCTCTATCACCACCGTGGCGATGCTGGAAATGACCCAGGAAGGTCGCGAGATGACCGACGAAGAGCTGCGTGCGAACCCGGCCGTTGAGCAAGAATGGGATATCCAGTGGGAGATTTTCCGCCTGCTGGCAGAGTGTGAAGAACGCGATATTGAGCTGATAAAAGGGCTGCGCGCGGACTTACGTGAGGCCGGTGAGAGTAATATTGGTATAATTTTTAACCAATGAGATAAGAAAACTTGAGATAACGCCCGTTTTGTCGCTCCTCGACTCTTCCCTTTCGACCCTTGTCTGGTCTACATTTGGGGGGCGAAAAAAAGTGGCTATCGGTGCGTGTATGCAGGAGAGTGCTTTTTTGGCATTTTCGTCGCACTCGATGCTTAGCAAGCGATAAACACATTGAAAGGATAACTTATGAACAAGACTCAACTGATTGATGTAATTGCGGACAAGGCTGATCTGTCTAAAGTGCAGGCTAAAGCTGCTCTGGAATCTACCCTGGCTGCTATTACTGAGTCTCTGAAAGAAGGCGATGCTGTACAACTGGTTGGTTTCGGTACCTTCAAAGTGAACCACCGCGCTGAGCGTACTGGCCGCAACCCGCAGACCGGTAAAGAAATCAAAATCGCCGCAGCTAACGTGCCGGCATTTGTTTCTGGTAAAGCACTGAAAGACGCTGTTAAGTAAGACGCGTGGCAGTGAACAGTTTTAGCGAAGGGGCGGCAACGCCCCTTTTGTCTTTCTGGCGCGGAACGCTCGCGCTGGCAGGCGTGCTGCTGCTGTCAGCCTGTAGTCACGACACCACTCTGCCGCCGTTTACCGCCAGCGGCTACGCTGACAACCAGGGCGCGGTCAGGATCTGGCGTAAAGATTCCGGCAATGAAGTTCATCTGTTGTCTGCCTTCAGCCCGTGGCATAGCGGAAATACGTCGACGGCAGAATATCGCTGGCAGGGAGATGACCTCTCGCTGATTGAGCTGAACGTCTACAGCAAGACCCCCGAACACGTGAAAGTGCGTTTTGACGACCATGGCGAGCTGAGCTTTATGCAGCGTGAAGTCAGCGGTCAAAAACAGCAGCTTTCCAGCGACCAAATCGCCCTCTACCGTTACCGTGCCGAACAAATCCGCCAGACCAGCGATGCGCTTCGTCTGGGACGCGTTGTGCTGCGCCAGGGGCGCTGGCATAACGATGGAACGGTAACCACCTGCGAAGGGCAAACGGTGAAGCCTGAGCTTGAATCCTGGGCGACCGAACACATTCAACGCCGTCAGCGTCATTCATCAATGGAAGTGAGCGTGGCGTGGCTTGAGGCGCCGGAAGGCTCTCAATTGCTATTGGTGGCGAACGAAGATTTCTGCACCTGGCAGCCGACAGAGAAGAGTTTTTGAGTTCTGTGGATTAAGCCGGATGGCGCTAACGCTTATCCGGCCTACGAACGATTCCCTCTCCCTGTGGGAGAGGGTGAGGGCGAGGAGGAATTACTTCCCCTGCTCACGCGCAATCGCGCGATAGCCGATATCCTGACGGCTAAAGCTACCGCTCCAGTGAATATCCGCCATCAGCGCATAGGCGCGCTTCTGTGCTTCTGCCACGGTATGACCCAGCGCGGTCGCACACAGCACGCGTCCGCCGTTGGTCAGAACGCGATCGTCCTCAGCCAGCTTCGTACCGGCGTGGAACACTTTCGCACCGTCAATCTCTTCCAGCGGCAGACCGTGGATCTCATCACCGGTGCTGTAGTTGCCCGGATAACCGCCCGCAGCAATCACCACGCCGAGAGACGCACGCTCGTCCCACTCGGAGGTTTTCTCGTCCAGCTTGCCATCGCAGGCAGCCAGGCACAGCTCCACCAGATCGGATTTCATGCGCAGCATGATTGGCTGGGTTTCTGGATCGCCAAAGCGGCAGTTGAATTCGATGACCTTAGGGTTACCCTGCTTGTCGATCATCAGGCCTGCATAAAGGAAACCGGTGTAGGTATTGCCTTCTGCCGCCATCCCCTTCACGGTAGGCCAGATGATGCGATCCATGGTGCGCTGGTGGACGTCGTCAGTCACGACCGGCGCAGGGGAGTAAGCGCCCATCCCGCCGGTATTAGGCCCCGTGTCGCCATTGCCCACACGCTTGTGATCCTGGCTGGTGGCCATCGGCAGAACGTGCTCGCCGTCGACCATGACGATAAAGCTCGCCTCTTCACCGTCGAGGAACTCTTCAATCACGATGCGGTGGCCCGCATCGCCAAAGGCGTTACCTGCCAGCATATCCTGAACCGCGGCTTCGGCTTCGTCGAGCGTCATCGCGACGATCACGCCTTTACCCGCGGCCAGACCGTCGGCCTTGATAACAATCGGCGCGCCCTTCTCACGTAAGTAGGCCAGAGCAGGCTCCACTTCAGTGAAATTCTGATATTCCGCCGTCGGGATGTTATGACGCGCGAGGAAATCTTTGGTGAAGGCCTTGGAGCCTTCCAGCTGCGCGGCGCCTTCCGTTGGGCCAAAGATTTTCAGGCCCGCTGCGCGGAACGCATCCACCACGCCAATCACCAGCGGCGCTTCAGGGCCGACGATGGTCAGGTCGATTTTCTCCTGCTGAGCAAAGCTTAACAGCGCCGGAATGTCGGTCACGCCGATAGCCACGTTCTGCAGCGCGGGTTCCAGTGCGGTACCGGCGTTGCCCGGTGCCACGAAGACCGTTTTAACCAGCGGAGACTGGGCCGCTTTCCACGCCAGCGCGTGCTCGCGTCCGCCGTTACCAATCACTAATACTTTCATTTTCTGCTCCGGGAATTAATGGCGGAAGTGACGCATGTCGGTGAAGATCATCGCAATGCCATGTTCGTCGGCAGCGGCAATCACTTCGTCGTCGCGGATTGAACCGCCAGGCTGGATCACGCAGGTGATGCCGACAGCGGCTGCGGCGTCGATACCGTCACGGAACGGGAAGAAGGCGTCAGAGGCCATGGCGGAGCCTTTGACTTCCAGGCCTTCATCGCCTGCTTTAATACCCGCGATTTTCGCCGAGTAAACGCGGCTCATCTGGCCTGCGCCTATCCCGATAGTCATGTTCTCTTTGGCATAGACGATGGCGTTGGATTTGACGAACTTCGCCACCTTCCAGCAGAACAGCGCGTCACGCAGCTCCTGTTCGGTCGGCTGACGTTTGGTCACCACGCGCAGGTCGGCTTCTGTCACCATACCCAGATCGCGGTCCTGAACCAGCAGGCCGCCGTTCACGCGCTTGAAGTCCAGGCCCGGCACGCGTTCTGCCCACTGGCCGCAAACCAGTACGCGCACGTTCTGTTTTGCCGCGGTGATTTTCAGCGCTTCTTCGGAGGCCGATGGCGCGATGATCACTTCGACAAACTGGCGGGAGATGATGGCCTGTGCGGTTTCGGCATCCAGCTCGCGGTTGAAGGCGATAATGCCGCCGAACGCGGAGGTCGGGTCAGTTTTGTATGCGCGATCGTAAGCTTCAAGAATCGACGTGCTTACCGCCACGCCGCATGGGTTGGCGTGCTTGACGATAACGCAGGCCGGCTCGCTGAACTCTTTCACGCATTCCAGCGCCGCGTCGGTGTCGGCAATGTTGTTATAGGAGAGCGCTTTGCCCTGCACCTGTTGAGCGGTGGCAACAGAGGCTTCTTTTACCTCTTCTTCTATATAGAAAGCCGCCTGCTGGTGGCTGTTCTCACCGTAACGCATATCCTGCTTCTTAATGAAGTTCAGGTTCAGGGTGCGCGGGAAGCGGCCTGAAGGATCTTTGCTTTCACCGTGGTAAGCCGGCACCAGGCTACCGAAGTAGTTGGCGATCATGCTGTCGTACGCGGCGGTGTGCTCGAAGGCTTTGATGGCGAGGTCGAAACGCGTTTCCAGGGTCAGCGACCCATCGTTGGCGTCCATCTCATTAATAATGGCGGTGTAATCGCTGCTCTTGACCACGATGGCGACATCTTTATGGTTCTTGGCCGCAGAGCGCACCATGGTCGGGCCACCGATATCAATATTCTCTACGGCATCTTCCAGAGAGCAGCCTTCACGCGCCACGGTCTGGGCGAACGGATAAAGGTTAACGACAACCATATCAATTGGTGCGATATCATGCTGCTCCATGATGGCGTCATCCTGACCGCGACGGCCCAGAATGCCGCCGTGGACTTTCGGGTGCAGGGTTTTGACGCGTCCATCCATCATTTCCGGGAAACCGGTGTAATCGGACACTTCGGTTACCGGCAGACCTTTATCTGCTAACAGGCGAGCGGTTCCACCTGTGGAAAGCAGCTCTACACCGCGTGCAGAAAGTGCCTGAGCGAATTCGACGATACCGGCTTTATCAGAAACACTGAGCAGAGCGCGGCGGACTGGACGACGTTGTTGCATGGTAAATCCCCTGGATTTCACGATTACAGAGAGCGTTAGATGAATTTTCCTGTGAAAAACTCATCTAACACACCTGACGAGGCATCCTTGTAAAGCGCGAGCATTTTAACGAAAACGTTTGCGCAACGCTCGCACATTTTCACTTTTTCGTATCATTGTGGATAAGTCTGTGCGTAAAAAGGTATAAGGCGGGGTTTTGCTGTGGAATGCAGCAGTCAGTCATTTTTCTGTCATTTAGCGGTTGCGGCCTGCGGAGAACTCCCTATAATGCGCCTCCATCGACACGGCGGATGTGAATCACTTCACACAACAAGCGGTTCGGTTGAAGAGAAAAAATCCTGAAATAACGGGTTGACTCTGAAAGAGGAAAGCGTAATATACGCCACCTCGCAACGGTGAGCGAAAGCCGCGTTGCACTGCTCTTTAACAATTTATCAGACAATCTGTGTGGGCACTCAAAGTGACATGGATTCTTAACGTCCTCGGACGAAAAATGAATACCAAGTCTCTGAGTGAACATACGTAATTCATTACGAAGTTTAATTCACGAGCATCAAACTTAAATTGAAGAGTTTGATCATGGCTCAGATTGAACGCTGGCGGCAGGCCTAACACATGCAAGTCGAGCGGCAGCGGAAAGTAGCTTGC
>NZ_JBMKHT010000048.1:0-29315 GCF_049238165.1 Enterobacter cloacae complex sp. IR5422
CAGGGCCAAAATCAGCCACGAAGAGACGATTTTGGGCTGAAAATTGGAAAATTGAGCCACAGGACGTCGATAAAGGACGGTTTGGGGCGTCATATCGGGAGCTGCGGACCACTTAATCGCAACTTCCCTTATAGAGATAAGCCTCGTTGCCCAGAAAGACCGCCCACAAAGAAGCCGCCGCTTATAACGGTGTTTCTCCGAGGCTTATTTCTGTAAGGCTTTGTGGTTTGAGTGCGCCGGGCATGGCGCTGGTTTGGAGCAATAAAAAAGCCCAGCCATTTCTGACTGAGCTTTGTTAATTCTTGTCGCAGCTTTCGCTCTGCTTTTCAGCGGTGCTTTGCCACTTCCGTCTGTTCCGGCTGCCAAGATGTGGATCACCATCCTTACGGGGGTACACAATCTTTACCTTGTCGGGGGTATTAGTTACTTAGCGATTACGCCAGCTTCCTGACCTGCTCGGATGTAATCCTGCAGTGCTTTCAGTTTTTGCTGGTCGCTGATGATTCCGGCGCGGATGTCGTAAATGTTTCGTCCAGCTTCTGCTGAGAGTTCGACGGCGGCTGCATTGTCCATGCCGCTGGCGCTTGCAGCTGCACTTTTTGACAGGTTACAGGTTGCAAGGCCAGCTTTGGCGAATTGCAACTGGCGAGAGCCAGAGGTAACAGCATCACGAAGAGCTTTGTTTTCTGCGAGCGCATTGTTTAACTCCTGCGTATGCTTCTGATCGCTTTTAGCCACAGAGCTTGAGAATGCGTGTTCCAGCGCTGCGTTTTTGTCACGCTGAGCACTGGCTTCGTCGCTGATGGCTTTCAGGTCTTTGGCGTGCTGCTGTTTAAGCGTGGCAATATCAGCGGTGAACTTATTATCAGTCACCCACCAACCGGCAAGTGCGCCAAGCAAGGCACCACACAGCAACGCAATTCCGCACCACTTCCAGCCAGGCTGAAACACCGTTGAGATATTCATTTTGGCTGGTCATTGTCGAACTGCTTAATTGCACGAGCGATGATGCCGCACACAGAAACAAAGGCCACGATGTAGCCAAGGTATTGCGCCGGAATCAATGCTTTTACGTCATCAGGCACCTGGTCCCAGATACCAGCAATGACTGCCAGTACTGCAAGAATGCGCACAGACCACATCTTCCATAACTGAGGAAGGTTATCGATGAATTTCATGATTATCCCACCAGGACGCTTTTAGCGACGCTATAACGAGCCTTCCGATCGTCCAGACCGTTAGTCCCGCCGTTGATACGTTTTGTCAGTCCGACAATGTCATCTTTGTCTGCAAAGGAGTTACAGTTATTGGCTTTCCAGAACCAACCGGCAGAACGCGCTGCGTTTTGGTCCTGAAGCAACAAATCAGGGTCATTCACCAGGTCGAGAGAAAGCGCTTTCCCACAGGCTTCATAGTTCGATTTGAACGTCACCTGCTTTAGTCCTCTACCCCGGTATTTCCAGCCATCACCTGGTGCAGAGTTTCCGTACCGACCGCCGTAAACAATATTGGCGATATCAGCCTGACGCGATGGCGAAAGCGCTAACTCACCTGGTTTACGTCCAAGCTTTTCGCGCTGTGCTGCAGTAAGTCGATCGCCAAATATCGCCAGACCTGCCACCGAATAATTCAGCGACTCAACAACTGAGCGCCAGCCGTTGGATTCGGTACCAATCTGAGCGATGAAGTGAGCTTCGCGCAAAGGAGTGTTGATGCCGAACTCATCCATGACTTTGACGACATGCGGGTACCATTTATCAGCGAGCGCGGAAGCAATTCCTGCCGCTCGCATAAATTGGTCTTTTGTCATGGTCTACCTCAGAAGGAAACTTCACGCTGAATGCTGCTGTAACTCGTTTTTGGCTCGATAGCCTGAACTGTTTTACCATCCGGCGAGATAATCACTACGCCGGGTGCATTCTGTGTGTTATTCGCCAGTTTTTGCTCTGCATTGAGCGCTCGCATTTCCGCTGCAGTTCTTTGCCGGTTCATATCACTGGCAAGCTTTACAGCGTCACGACTACTGTTTACCGAGTCGTTGAATTGATTGCAGAGGATGGCGGTTAAGATAAGGAATACGACAGGTACCAGGTCGACAATGTATCGCCCTACCCTGATCTCAGTTCTTGCCATAATTATCACCATTGTCACTTTGGCTGAACCATGGCAACTTTTTGAGGATTGCTGCTCCTTGCCATCCCGCAGCACCGCATCCCATACCGAGGATGTAAAGTGACCACTGTTTGTCCAGCCCATATAGAGCCATCATTGTTCCGGCAAAGATTGACACGATCATATGACTGCCAAGGCTGACTTTTTCAGCTGCCGGTCTGGTTTCGTACTTTGCCCATGAACCAAGCACCGTCATGATGAGCGCGAGAAGCAAAGCCGGAATAAGGTCTGTTCCGTTTGCCATTGCGTAGTCTCCACCATGATGGTGGCCTGTTAAAGCGACTGGCATGAGACTACCAGGCCGCATATTAGCGACCCCAAATGATTGGGGGATTTGTTCTTATTGAGAGGTAAAGCATTGTGTTGCGAACAAATCCGATCTAATGTTCTGCCCGTCTGATCAGACGATATGGGCCTCGGTCTTTGTTCGTGACTCAACTCATGAGCAAGATGGCCGTAGGTTGTTCCACCAACTTACGGCCGCCCATTTTCACGAAGCCCAGCCCAATGCTGGGTTTTCTTTTTGGCAGCACTCTAAACCCGTAGCCACAGAACGATACGGTGAGGTGTGTGAGGTCTGGTTGTTGGATATAGAGCGCTTTCAGAAAGGTCGTGCTTAGAAGGTAGAGGCATCGCACTTTGCTTCGTACTCCGTGGCAATGACGTCCACCATGTAAACCTGCAATGCTTTTACCTGTTGTACAAATGAAAAAGCCCCACATCGCTGCGGGGCTTCCTGCATTATCCATCCAGATTTTTCATCCGGTGACAATGACTTTATATATCATGGCGATGGCTGAAGTCGCGTTGTTGCCGTTCCCATAAGACCCGGCTCAAGGGTTTCGATGTCCCCGATTCATCAGCACTGTCATCTTGTACTTCATCGCCTTAACGAAGTCAGTTACCCATCGTTAGAGTTCAGATTAAACAAATATCGCCACTTTGTAAAGTGTGATTTTCTAGATAATTCCTATTTCGTAGAAAATACTTACTAGCGAGTGACTTTACTCAACATCTGATTTGCATATTCCTCCTGCTTAATGCATTCGCCGACCAGGCTTTCGAAAAAGTCCTTGTAAGATCTTCGCCATGTGGTTTCAGGCACATCAATAACCGTTGCGCAGATATATTGCCTGACAGAATCAGGCAGCAAACGAGCATATCCGCGACCATTGCAGCGTCCGCACGTTTTATACGCAGGAACGCCTCCCTGTAGAATAGTTTTCTCTTTGTCGACCACCACACCTTTGCCATTGCACTGGCATGCATTGGTCAGCACTCCCTTCCCTTTGCACTTGTTACACAGCACCTTCACGGTTTCCTTGCGCTCAGTCAGGTACGGCTGCCCGATGCTTTTCATCGTCATGACTTCAGCATCGACAAACTTCTTGCCACCACAACAATCACAGGTTCGCGCACTGGCAGCGCTGCGGGAATAGTCAGCAAATGCGAATGTTGCGAGCACTTGCATCACCTTTGGCTTAATATCATTTTCGAGCTTACGTAAGGCGGCAACCTTATCACAGTGCTCAAGTGCATATTGGGTCAGCAGTTCAATAGCTTTCTCACGGTCATTGCTGCTGATTTCCATCTTCCCTAAAAACGCGCTGTAACCCAACGTAGCACGACTTTGTGTCATACCCATGGCAGCCATCACATCAGTGCCTGTTAACGTCTCTGAGGATGTTGCACGCGGCGTATCGTTTATCTGCGTAGACTTCGCGAAGTGAAACTTTACTGCGTTTTCCAGATTCATCGTGAAATTCTCCAGATTGTGTATGGCCATGCAATGCCAGCGAAAAGAGATATCCATTTGAGGTTGGTTTTATAGCCAAGCTCTTTCTGTCTGGTATGCGTGTATTCAGTGGTCATCCCGGCCATGAACGCATAGGCGATAAGAAAAGGAGTGATCATGATTTTATCCCCAGCGCATCTTTCAGCTGGCCGAGTACCATCCTGGTTGCAAAGGATTCGCCGTGCAGTTTGCTCTGCATTTCAATTTCCATCAGCGCTGACTTAAGAAGACCGCGAGATACTCTTACTGGAATTAGGTTTTCTTCATTCAGCTTTCTAAGACGCTCAAGCGAGTTTTTAACGTCCATCTACGCCGCCTCCGGGTCATGGTCTGGCTTATTCGTTCCGAGTCGGTTACGCACTTCCCTCAGCTGCTCGCGCACATAATCAAGACTGCGCTCAAGCTCATGCTCTTTGCCAATCAGCACCTGCTCGGTATGCATATCTCGCTGACGCTGCCATTTGACTTGCTGGATGTTAGTTACTGAGCACATACGGGTTCTCCTACTAAACTGTCTAACTGGCGACGCATCATCTTCAAGGCTCCATCAGGAAATGGCTGACGAGCTAAGCCAGCAAATATGGCGCGGATTTTCTTGTCGCGGATGCGCTTGAGTAACTCGGTTACTGTTGCGCGGATGGTTGCGTTAATCTTGCGGTCTTCCAGCTGTGCGAATCGTACGGATAGCTCCACTGTTACTAGAGCATCCAGATACTCTTCACAGACCTCTCTGCTTATGTCTGTCATGCTGCCTCGCTGTATCTCTTACGGAGTTTTTCGTAATGGCGAGCCCGGCGCGTGAAGATTGATTTCACTCGCTTCAGGTAGTCGATATCGAATTTTCTGGTTTTGTTGTCGTGCTCGATGCGCTCGACAATCTCCAGTCCGTACTTTTTGATGAGATTTATTCTGTATGGGATGGGGTTTCCAGACAGGTCACGATTACATTTGACGCAGCTGGAGTTGTTGTTGAACACGTTAAACCTAAGCCACGGCGCTGCACCTCTTGACCTGTAGTGACTGGCATCCACTGCGCCACCTCTTATGCCGTAATTGAGCAGCCTGTCGCAGGATATGCATGGTTTTCCGTAGTCACGCCAGAAGATGAACTTATTAACCGCCGCCTGTGCCTCTTTGTTCCAGTCCGATCTGGTCTTTAAAGCCTCCCTTCTCTGCCTCAAGTCAGCGCTTTTCTCACGTTCTCGCTTACGCTGTTCACGCGCAGCAATTTCCGCATCGCGTTGCTTGTTGAACGCAATGGCGCATTTGTAGTTGTGACAGACTTTCTGGAGAGAACTTCGGGGGATGTATTCGGTAGAGCAGATTGGACAGGTCTTGGGCTTAGGCGTTTTGCCTTTAGCCATTCTTCCCCTCCTTGGCACATAAAGCACAAATTCGCTCACGCTTCGGTCCCATAAAGTTATGGCCGCATTTTTGACAGGGACCGTAGTACAGGCCTGTCGGATGGTCACGTTCAGAGCGCTCAAACATCATCATCTTCCTCCGTCATAAATCCGTTAGGGTCTCGATACGCTATTGCCAGTGAGGCACATGACTCGCAGCAATAAACCTCGCCATCTGTAAGCTCCTTCGTGCAGCCTGCGCACAACGTTCGACGTATGCTCTGCTGCTCGTAGGATTGGGCTTCTGATTGGCTAAGCATGGTTGGCCTCGTGAATAGCTAATGCCATACCTCTGGGAGTTAAGGACCGTATTACCTTGGTCTTTTGTGATTTCCCTCCCAGCTTTTTGTGTTGATCTGAATAGCCACTATTGACGTCAACAGGTTTCTTTTTCGGGAAAACAAATCCATTCCCTACCCACAGGCATGTTTTCTTTGGATAGGCATCTCTTGGTTTAATGTACTGAGGGAAAGTGGGGTGTTTATCATCTTCAGGCAAATATCCACCAAACTCATATGGATGGAATGTGTAGTCAGGCTTTCTCCATTTAGTGGCTAGCACGCTGACAGGATTCTCAACCATGTAAGGAACTCCATATTTATCACCCAGGAATTCAGCGATTCTTGCTGTCTCTATCGCTCTATCCTGAAAGTGAGGGTCGGAAATTTTCTTTCTCGCAAAATGAGCTGCGCCACTAACAGCAATATCGGTACATGGTGGGAAAGCATAAATGATATCCGGAGCTGGAACTCCCATTTCGCACGGGTCAAAATCCTTATCTATCCAGATATTTATGTAGTGAATATTTTCGTGTTGTACCTTGGCTTTGTTGTATGGACCATGGTCGGCATCATCTGCGTTAAAACAATAAACCTGATGCCCATCAATTGCTGCTTGATGACCCATATATCCTGAGCCGTCAAATAAAGACCAAATAACCATATCAATGCACCCTCTCACTAACCGGCTGCTCGTCATTGCTGACGATGCTGATAATAAGACTCTTACCGCCGAAGTCGACGCAAAGCGTTTTGTCTTCTTCATCCTCAAGCTCGCCTTCCAGATAATCGGCGATCGCATTAACCAGCAGGTCAATGGGGTCGATGTCGTCTACTGATGCCTCTGTAAGCAGGTCATCAAGTCGCCCCTGGTAATCTTCGATAAGGCTCATAACGGATACTCCTCTATGCAACCTGCGATAAATCGATGCATCGCCATCTCTGCGCGGTCTGCGCAAATCAATGCGACAACCTTTCTTTTCAGCTTCACGCGCTTGCTCTTTGCCCGGCATGACATGATTGCTGAATAACTTTCACTCCACGCTGAGTGACGCATCCTTGCAGCTGCAAATTCAGCCTCTCTTTTCATTGCCATATCCTCTGTTGATACTGACTCCTACCCTTTGGCTCGCTGGCGTACTCTGGAAGCAATGCGGAAACCACCCATAACCTGGGGTCTGCGCTTAGAGTTCGTTGAGTTTTTACGTTGCGGGATTGGTAGGCGGTGATTAACTGAGTTGCTTCTTCGTTGGTGAGGTCGTGATGGTGAAACTATGTCATTTTCATATCATGCCGCCATCCTCTCACCAGCAAACCGCCAGAATCTTCCCTTGTGATATGCTGTTTCACCGTGGCAGCACCGGCTGATTGATGAGCTATCAAACCCTTCCCTTACTGCATCCATTGCGGCTTCATAGAATTTCTCTTCTCCAGTTTTCATATCGGTTGATATGACGGCTTTGCTTGTAGGATGCTCTCCACTGAATTTACCAAGAGAGGTTGGAATCCTTCCGTTTACGCGAAATGCATGACGGTTGTTTTCAGATTGAGTTACCCATTCAAGGTTCTCAGCACGATTGTCATTTCGTATTCCGTTTTTATGGTTAACCACCAATCCTTCCTGATAGCCTTCGCAGTGCGCGAATGCCACTAATCTATGGACATTGCATTTCCTCTTCTTGACTCTTATCTGGAGATATCCAGTCGACTTGCAGATAAATGGATGCACCTCCTTACCTTTATAAAATCTTGAATACCCTTTCGCTCTTTTGCATTCGGTAAATGTTACATACCTATCGACAGACCTTACATTGCCAAGGTTACTAACTTCATAATCAGGACAGATTTCCACCACAGCCCATATTTCTTCCATATGCACCTCAGAAATAGCTATACAGTTGGTTGAGAATGTTCTGGTCTTTCGTCTTGCCAAACACATGCTTGATAGCTGCGTTAATCATGGCGCTGTAGCAACGCTCGAATTCATCTTCCTCCATACTGCCGTATGACAGGCTTTTAGCCTCTGCCCTAACCTCTCCGCGAATGTTCGTCACCATGTCGTAGAAGCCAGCCAGTATCGTCAGGTCTTTTCTAAACCGGTTGAACTGAGTGGTTTCGTCGGCATGCTCAAGCCCTGCCCTTTCAGCAGCCCAGTGCTGAAAGCAGAAGTTGAAGAACGCGAACATTTTTCGATGGAATGCAGGATTGCGGGTTAGCTTGAATTCTGCTGTGTACATCTCGCCGTTTTGGAACTTGGTAAGGCGGGGAAGGTCATGCTCAAACGCAGGAGCGAATACTCCCCCTGCGGTCTTGATCATCTCGATTTGCATAAGTTGGCCTCATACTCACTCCTTCACTTTGATTCCAGCGTCACTGATCACTCTCGCTATCGTTTCCACCGGCAGCATCAAGCAACCATCCTCGCCATATGTATCTGTTGCAGTGGAGTAAACAAGTTCTGCTTCAGGCAGCTCAATCTCGATAGCTTCCCGAGACATCTTCCAGAATTGCCAGCATGTATCCGCATATGTCTGGTTTGGATGTTCCTCAAGGTACTCCTCCAGGTTCCAGCCGGTTAATTCCTCAAAAGCTTCTGCAAACTGCTTTTTTGATTCGTCCATATTCCTCTCCATCACTCGTCATCCTTCAGTTTTTCGCCGCACTCACAGCAGAATTTATCCCATGCCTTTGAATTTCGATGCTGGCATTTGCCTTCTGGCCACATACAGATAGCGCAGTATCGACCATCACCTGCGTGAAGTGTTCCGCCGTCATGCTTGCAGTACGCCTGGAATCTGTCCTGAAGCGATTTGAAGTCGCGATACTTCACGTAGGAATCCGAGATGTCATCGCCTTTGGTATTGAGCCAGGCATCATTGCAGTTAACTGCGTATGTTTTTACTTCCATATTCCTCTCCATCAGCGTGCTGGGGTGTTAGCGGCCTTAGACTTCTTGTATCGTTCGTAAAACCACTGATGAAGCTCCATCAGTTCTGCATCGATTGGTGCGTACTCACGATCGAAATATGCCTGGGCATCTTTTTCTTCTTCGCTTGGCAACTCACCTGGACCAAGAAGCGTGTTAAAAATCCATTCCATACCTTCCTTCGCATCTCCGGTCACTCGCCAGTCAATAATCGCCGCCTGCATAACGAGAAGGTTCTTCCCGAACATGCGATCAAGCTCTTTGAATCGGTTGCGGATGTACTCGTTTTCATCCTTCAGTTCAGCAATATGACACCTGGCATTGAGCTCGTTGTTTTCAGCGGCTGAAAGTTTTGCCTCTAATTCTTCATACGTTGGTTTCATGTACGTACCTCTCTTAATGCCTTGTTGATAAATGCAGTCAGTGGGTTATGGAGGTCGTGGTCCGGAATCGGATCACCTCGCTCATTGCGAATAACCGCTTTGTCTGACTTGTAATATTGATAGTGCTTTGGCCTGCCTTCTCTGCTGAGTACCTGACCTCTCACCAACTGGAAAAGAGCTGAGGTTACTGAGCATCGGGGGATTCTGGTGTTCTGGATGATTTCGGGGCAGGTGCAGCCGGGGTGTTCTGTGACGTATTTCTCGATGGTTTCAAGCTGAAATTTTGGCCTCATGATTTACTCCTAACACTCGTATTCATCCTGATAGCTGCGCAGCTCGTTCTGCACGAATGCGTATGGGTCAAGACCTGAGTGTTTGTTGCTGAAGTAGTAGGTTTTCTCTGCGCCAGGGGCGTGTCGTGATTTGGTGCAGATGATTTCTGTTACGCCTTTAAGCTCTGTTTGCGGGTTGTATTTCTCATCTCGGTAGACCATGAAAATTACATCAGCCTCCTGCTCGATAACACCAGACTCTCTCAAGTCAGAGTTAAGCGGGCGTTTGTTGGCGCGCTCTTCACACTTACGGCTCAACTGAGACAATGCGATAACCGGGCAGCGCAATTCCTTTGCGAGGTTCTTCAGGCCAGTAGCGATTTCACCAACTGACTGGTTCATGTTTTCCGGATTGGTCATCTTCATTTTCTGCAGATAGTCGACGACAATAACGCCCAGGCCACCGAGCTTTTTGTGCATCCTGCGAGCTTCAGCGCGTAACTGGTGAATGCTCAGTGACGTTTTGTCGTTGATGTGGATTGGTGCGGTTCCGAATTCTTCCAGGCACTTTCCAACCTTTGCCCATTCGGCGTCCTGATTCTTGCCATTCGTGCCAAGCAATCCCTCTTTGCTGACCCCGGCGCGGTGAAAAGCGATGCGCTGAGAAATCTGCTCGATTGGCATTTCAAGGCTGAAGAACATCACAGGCTTCTTGCTTTTCAGTGCCACCGTCTCAGTAACCGTGGTGCTGAACATTGTTTTGCCAGTGCCAGGGCGACCGCCTACAACGATGAAATCCGTGTTATTGAAACCACCAAACGCTTTGTCGATATCTGTAAGCCCAAGCTCTGTCCGGTGCTTCCAGATGTCGCCATTTATGATTGACTCCACCTCGTCAATTGCGATCTCAATTCCATCGAGTATGTGACGCGTACCTGACTCGCTGAATGCCTCAATCGCTCCAATGCTGGTCTGTATATTGCCGATGATGTCCTGCACGCTGTCGGTAGTGGGCTCAGAAAGCTTCTGAATCCCTTCCTGCAGCATCTGAATCATCATGCGACCAGATGTGAACTCTTTTAGCTTCTGAACGTACACAGGCAGATTACGAAGCGAGGGAATGTCTTTCGTGGTTTCCGCCAGGTATGCGAATCCACCAACTTTGTCGAGCTCTCCGCGAGCCTCAATGTCTGAGGTGACAGTCAGCAGGTCAACGGGAGACCCGATTGAGTTAAGCTTCTTCAGCGTGCTGAGAACAACCTTGTGCGCATACACGGTGAAATCGCTTTCGCTCAGCCCTTCAATGGCATCCTGAGCTGCATCAGCGAATTCATCCCTTCCAAGCATGATTGAGCCCAGAACGTTGCGCTCGATGTATGAATCTACAAATCTGCTCATGCAGTGACTCCTTTACGCTGCTTGTGCTCGTTGATTGCCTGCTCGTACACAGAGCCCCAATTCTTCGGGTTAAGTATCCAGTCAAGTGTCAGCCATGGCTGATCACCTTTTGTCGTGAACAGCGATGATCTTCCTATCAGGTCAAACGCCATTCCCATGTGCCGCAGCTCACGCCAGTTTCCTTGTGACGTTTTACCATTCCACACCGCTTCCAGATCGCGATGCGCAGGACGGCGACGATTCCATTCGTGAGGTGATACTGCCTTAGCGGGGAATTTCTCGTTCCAAAGGGCGATTATTTCTGCATGAGGACAGGCTGCTGGATTACTTCCCTGGCCATCAGCCCAAACCAGAGCGTCTGACAAGTAGCCATCGAAGCGAGTCATGCGGCAGATGTTGTTAGGCTTAGGTGGGGTCTTGCGTGCATCCCAGCAGGTAACAGCCCATTTGATTACCAGCTTGAGATCATCAACTGAGTAACATTCACCTCTCGCTTTTACAGTGCTGAGAGCTTTCTCAAAGGCTTCAGGTGATGAGCATCTTGCCCCTGCAAGACCGTTGTAATAATCCAGACAATCAAGAGCGAGAGTTTCCACCCCCTCTGGGGGATTAAGGGGGGTTTTATTATTCTTGTTAAGTACCTTCTTGTTCTGTTCGACGGATGGTTCGACGACCCCCTCGACGGCTACAAGCTTCAAAGCCGCGCCATTACTGGCTTTAGGTTCGACGGACGGCACGACGGAAGGCTCGACGCCTGAAATACCCTGATATTCACAGTAATTTGTGATGGAAATTACTAATCCAAAAGGGTTTCCTTCCTTGGTGATCATGTTTTCCTTGCAGAAAAAGTTGAGCATTCTCTCAACAGCTTTCGGGCTCTTTTCCTTCCCATCCTGATCGCGAAGTTTTCTTGCCAGAACCGTAGTGGTTGTTACCAGTTGACCGGCTTCCAGCTTCCACTCTCTTCCTGCAAATTCGTTAATTCCAGGCTTGTAACGAGCTTCACCAAGCAGGCGGACCCACAATGCAAGCTTGGCCGTATCTTTCGACCATGGAGCATTGAGGGCGCTCCTGAACATGGCAAAGTGACCTTGCTTTCTGTTGTCCAAGTGAGAGCTCCTGGAAGACATCTCTTCCGTTCGTACTAACTTAACGACGCCCATTCTTCACTCCTGCTTTGGCTAGTCTGTAAACGCCAATAAGACGCTCTGCGAACGCCCGGTTATTGGCAGCTGTATTCACTAATCCTTCAGGTGAATCAGGGTGTCGAATCTCTTCTTTTTCCTGGTACTTTTTACGCTTTCGCATTAAAATATCTCCTGTGAATAGTGTTGACGTAACACAGTGTTCTCAGGCCTCGAATGAGTTACCGCTCATCGGGGCTTTTTCTTTAGTGAGATAACTAGCCAGCCGCTTTGTCAGCTCAGCCATTTCCTCGTCTTCGATTCCGTATTCCAGAACCGCCAGCATCATGCTCACCTGAGAGAAGAAACCGTTCTTCCACCGACTTACCTGGTATTCAGGAATGCCCATGGCTTTAGCGAATGTCTTCTGACCCATCAGAGCTAGTTTGTTAAGCAATGTCGATTCGATACGAGCCGCCTTCTTGCTTTGAGTTGCAATTCCATTCATGCAATATATTCCTTAGAAATTAGATAGATTTGGCTTCGCAAATACACGCAAAGCCTGTTTGAATTTATTGACTCGCTTTTCAGCGACGTAGGACGAATGTCCGTTGTGGTGGTGAGGCTTATGCTGCTGAGCGTTCCGGAGGGAACACGTCATCTAATTTTACTTTCGCACCGAGCTTGTTAAGCGTCTTAACCAGGTGGCGGCATGTTTTCAGGTCAGGGTAGCGACGACCCGTTTCCCAATGACCGATGGCACCTTGAGTACACCCTATAATCTCGGCCAGAGCTGCTTGGGAGATTTGAACCTTCTCCCGGTACATTTTTAAATTGCTCATATAGGCTCCATGCTGTGTTCACAATCAATAATACACATCGTACTTTTAAACCGCAAGTTAAAAAATACGCATTGTGCATGGATGCCAACAATACGCTGCGTAATAATTAGCTTATGAAAACTACTTGGAATGAACTGGCTAAAGCCAGAATGAAAGAGCTTGGTGTGACCCAAGAAGATCTCGCTGAGGCTTTAGGTAAAACTCAGGGAGGGGTAGGCCATTGGCTGAGAGGAATGCGGAACCCATCTCTGCAGGAAATAGGTTCAATTTTCGAGTATTTGGGTATTTACGATGTGAAATTTAACTCTGATGGCACGTTCACGATTGGTGATAAACCCTCAGAAAAACCAATTAAAAGGCAGTATGAGTACCCTCTTTTCACTACCGTGCAGGCTGGCCAGTTTGCAGATGTAGGCACGTATACGGAAAGAGATGCACAAGAATGGGTTTCAACAACCAAGAAGGCCAGTAATGAGGCATTCTGGCTAGAGGTATCAGGCCACTCCATGACCGCACCTCAAGGAATGAAGCCAAGTTTCCCAGAGGGAATGCTGATTTTGGTTGACCCTGCTGAGGATGTAGAGCCCGGTGATTTTTGCGTTGCCAGTGTCTTCGGTGACACTGAAGTAACGTTTAAAAAGTTCACAAAAGAAGATGGTCAACCATGGCTAGAGCCTTTGAACCCAAACCCAAGGTATCAGAGCATTCCTTGCAATGAGACGTGCCGCATCATCGGCAAGGTAGTCAAGTCACAGTGGCCTGATGAGACGTTCGGATAGGGTATACAACTGAGTTACCTGGCAGACAGATAACCAATCGCGTATCCAAAGAAGGGAAAAAGAGTCCAGGAATAATGCCAAAGGAAATCATTGAAGGTCATAAGTATATCCAACATTCTCTGCCCCTTATCGCTTTGGGATGGACGGTTATATCCTTCCTGCTTGGTCATTTTATGGGGCACAGAAGCGCCATAAAACGTGATAAGAGAAAGGAGTTCAATGAAATCGCCGAGCCGCTGTTGGAGTTTTATGAAGAGCTTTTGATCCAGCTACAGCATGAAGGCTATTTCAGCACTACTAAATTTCCGATTGAGTTACTGGGTAAGATAGAACGAAGACTTTCACCTAGAAATCAAAAAGAATTCAATCATTTAGTGAAAGACATAATTGCCATGCAACACACAAAAAATGGCACTGATAGAGAAGTGTTAATCAATAAGATTAAGCGCATGTGCAAAATCATTCACCTCCGTTAATACTGATCGCACATACAGTAAAAGTCAACCCGGCCTAAGCGCCGGGTTTTTCTTTACCCCTGTAAATTTTCAGCTGCATTTCCATTTCCCCCTCGCCATTCCCTAAGTAACTTTTTACATCTCTTCAATGAGATTGTTGGTCATGCCGGATTAAATTCCATTTAAATACAAAACGATGCATTAGATCCAAATTATTTTATACACATTGTATTGACTAACTATAAATACACATCGTACTATTAAGCCATCAACACGGAGCACTACTCACCAGGACGGTGAACATACAACGATTCAGAGATGAATCTACGAGGCTGAAAAGCCTAATAACCAAAGTGAACTTTGGGATGCGATGAAATGCAGCCCATTGAGGCAAGCCGAAGATAAGCACCGGCCTTCGCATCGCCAAAGTTCATCAGGAGGTCACTATGACACGCAGAACAGCTTTCAATGGCTCAGCATCAGGTCGTCGTCGTGAGCGCCGTGCAGCGCTCCAGAATGAGATTACGGCAAGCTCTGAAGTATTGCACCGCCCTACTCTAAGCCGTGCGCAGATTCAGGCTAAAGGCAAACACGAAACACCTAAGCGCATTGAAGACGCTAAGCCGATCAAATTCATGGTTCAGGACGCGTTCTGGCAGCTGGAAGAGTACAAACGCAACCTTGAGCGTGCAGCGATTGTGTATGCGAATGAGTTCGGTCACAAACCAATGGAAACCGGAATGTGCTTACCTGATGTCGCGTTGTATGCTGCTGGCTATAGAACAGAAAAGCCAATTACAGCGAGGTAAAAATGAAGCCTAGCATAATCATTAAGCCAGCAAGAGATAACAGCAGGAACCGGCGCAGAGAGGCCAGAAAGACGGAAAGAGCAGAGGAAGCAGAAAAGTGCAGAGAGGAGAGAAAGGCTGAGATTTTAGAAAAAGGCGGGTTGGCTGCCATGAGGGGTGAAAAAGCTGCTGAAGCAGCTGTAGCTCACGAAAAGACAGAGGTTGATGATGATTCAGGTGGGGATGCGATGTTTAAGGTTGTCAACCACGCCCATCAACGAAACCCAAACAGGAAATGGTAATCAACCCGCTTCGGCGGGTTTTTTATTGATGGGATTGTCCCGCCGAAATGCGGGAACCAAAGAGTAGTTGGCTTTGGAATGAATGCAACGATACGGATTATTTCCGTGAGGCCGTGTCGGCCGGTGAGCAAAGTTTGCGGAAACAAACCTGGAGCCGGTGCATTCATCTCAAAGCCAATCATCGGAGGTCAACATGATAATCGTTACTTACCTGGCTGATGATAATGCCAGAAATCGCCGCAGAGCACGCAGACAAGCTCAACGTGAACAGGCAATGCAGGACGCTTCTCTTGCACGCCGGGTAGCAAATAGCACATGCAGTACACGCGTAACCAAAGCCATTTCGCTTGCCGGAACGCGTCAGAAGGAAGTTGAAATTACAGCGGTTAAACAGAATCGCATTTACTACCGGGACACTAACCCGCTCGGGAATAAAATCCACGCCGTTCAGCGCATGAAGCTGAGCAGTAAGCCACTTATTTGAGGTGAGTTATGGAAGAAGAATTTGAAGAGTTTGATGAGCATCCACAGGATGACATGAGCCAATACCAGGACTATCCGTATGACTACGACTATTGATACCAATCAATGGTGCGGTCGCTATGTCAAATGCAAAGGCTGCAAGCTTGATGCTGAATGCATGGTTAAACCTGAGGAAATGGCACTTGTTAGAGAGGATGGGAAGATTGTCGATAAATGGGCACTCAGAACCACGGCAATGATTGCCAGGGAGTTGGAGAAACTAAAAGCCGCATAGTCGGCCTTCTTTTGGCAGCAAGCAAAGAGGCATCACATGAATTCTACATACATTCCATCATGCCTACGAAATCAGCCTAAACAGAAAGCAAAGCCCCGCAAGCAAGCCATAAAAGACGCTAAGGCAGAAGTTATCGATAAGGCCATTAACCTGCTTAGAGAGGAGTTAAGGAGTGAAAAGCTCAACGGAATGATGATGCCTTATCAGCGCGGATATCTTTCGGCTATTAGTAAGCTGGAAGTATTGAAGAGTGAATTATGAACTATCTGGAATTTCCGGATGGTTCATTTTTTTTGGCAGCAAGCCACAGAGGTGAATATGAAAGACACAAGCGGACCGGCATTCCCATATTCAGGAGTGCACAAGGGAAGCGATATGAACTACATCATCGATAACCATGGCATGACCTTGCGTGATTATTTCGCTGCAAAGGCTCTGGTTATTGCTGCGCGAGGTGCGAAAGGAGAGCCGGAAGGATCCTACTATGAGACTGTTGATGGGATAGCATCAAGAGCATACCTGTTGGCTGATGCAATGCTCAAGGCACGCGAATAGCAGCTGATAGCTAATTCTCTGAGTTAGCTATTGGGTGTAATACCGCACCGTACTATCGGAGACGATTCGATAGTGTCTGATTAGATCCCCTCGTTTCACCTTTGCCCTCCACTGTGAGGGCATTTTTTTAACTGCATATCAGTGAGCATTTATTCAAGTGTTTAGTCGATATGCCAATGGAAGGAACAATTATGAGATTCAATAAAATACTTGATTCCATTTCTATGGATGAGCTTATGAAAACGGTCAAATACAACCCTGACTCAGGAGAGTTTACGTGGCTTAGGGGCTATGCAGCAAGAAAGCCCGGTACGAAGGCGGGAACCTTGTCTGGTAATGGTTACTTGCGGATGAATCTAAATGGAAAATTGTTTTCTTGCCACAGGGTTGCATGGCTTCTGCATTATGGCGTAGAGCCTGAAGGGATGATTGACCATATAAACGGCAACAAGGCTGACAACAGAGTATCCAACCTTAGGCTAGCAAATTACTCACAGAACTCAATGAACAGCAGAATAAGCAGACTTAACACTTCTGGCTGCAAAGGTGTTTCATGGAAAAAAGAAAGCAACAAATGGGTTGCGGTAGCCAAGCTGAATGGAAAGAAAATCCACCTTGGATACTTTCTGAACTTTGATGATGCGAAAAAGGCTTACTGCGATTTTGCCATAAAGCATCACGGTGAATATTACAGGAGCAAATAATGAATACCATCGCACTATATAGCGGCGTCATGTCCGCTTATTTCCCCGCTGAATCCGAATTATCCAAACGTGTTCGCCGTCTTATTCGTGCTGCTCGTAAGCACCTGGAGGGTTTATGTCACCAGTTATAAATCACAGCCTGCTCAAAGCAGCGCAGAGCAAAGCTGTTATCGCTCGCTATCTCGGGAACGCTCAGATGTGGCTGCAGGCCAATGAGCAGATGAAGTCAGCAGTTGGCATGCCGTGGTACCGCAAATCATGAGCATTGCAGATACCTGGTCAGAAGATGCCTTTGTCCGCCTTATGCAGGACATGTTGAAACAGCAGAAAGAGGATGCAGAAGATGCGCCTGACGATGACAGACAAAACAGAGATTAAGCAAATCATCGCGAGCTTTAACGACGATGACAATGCAGCGATTGATAAGCAGGTTGAAATGCTGTGCGCGAACATACGGCCGGTGCTCAACATGCTGGAATCACACAAACCTGACGATTACACGAAGGATGCAGTCGAGTGGCTTGGTGAGGACGACTGCAACTATCAGGATATGGCTGGCGAAGTTATGTGGGACATATTCAGACCTCGCGTAGAAGTTGAGTATGCGATCGGCATATTCCTGCGCAGACACACATTTGGGGAAGCAGCATGAGCAATATCGTTGAGTTCGTTAAACAGCAGGAGCCGCTATTCTGCGGTGCTCTAACTGAGCAGACAGTCACATGGGCCAAGGAAAGCCAGTTCGCGATTCAGTACTTCCAGAAGAATGACTTCCTCGCAAAAACAGCCCTATCCAATCCTACCAGCGCACAGAACGCGATCATCAACGTGGCAGCCATTGGCATTACGTTGAACCCGGCAAGCAAGCTGGCTTATCTGGTTCCTCGCGACGGTATGGTTTGCCTGGATATCAGCTACATGGGGTTGCTGCACTTGGCGCAGTCTACAGGCTCCATTAAGTGGGGCCAGTGCAAACTGGTGTACTCAGCTGACACCTATGAGTCAAACGGCCTTGATAGCGCTCCTACGCACAAATACAACGCATTCGGTGAGCGTGGCGACGTTGTAGGTGGTTACTGCACTGTTAAGACCGCTGACGGTGACTACCTGACGGAAGAAATGAGCCTAGCAGAAATCAAAACGGTTGAAGCTACCAGCAAGGCAAAGAACGGTCCATGGAAGACATTCTGGGAAGAGATGGCGCGCAAAACCATCGTCAAGCGCGCCAGCAAATACTGGCCTAAGGCACAGCGTCTGGATAACGCGATTCACCTGCTAAATGAAGATGAAGGGATGCATCAGGAGCCTGTCATGCCGCATAAGTCAGAGGAAGATATCCGCGAGGATGAGCGGAAGCGTCAGCAGGAAGTCATCGAGCGCGTTCAGGTTCTGTGCGATGAGATGGCTAAAGCAGAGACGTTATTCGACCTGAAAATCAAGTTCCAGGAAGCGTTTAAGATGACCATGGGCATGAAATTGCAGCAGGACGTTCAGGCTATCTACCACGAATGCAAACCAAAATTCCCGGAGGCAGCGTAATGACCGCCTTATATCAGATTGCAAATGATTTCGCCAAGCTTTCAGATTCAGGCATGGAGCCCGAGATGATTGCTGACACCCTGGATGGGATTGAATGGGAACTGGAAGCGAAGGTAGAGCAAATCCTCGCTGTCTGCAAAAACGAATCTGCTTATGCAGAGGCGCTGAAAGAAGAAAGTAATCGCCTTGCTGAGCGTGCAAAAGCAGCAGAAAACCGCGTTGCCAGCATGAAGGAATATGTTGCCGCATCTCTTGAAACAGCAGGAAAGAAATCGCTCAAAGCTGGCATCCATCAGGTAACTATTCGCGCCCCTGTCGAGTCTGTAGAAATCACAGATGAAGGCTCCCTGCCACCTGAGTACGTTGAATATGTCACTACGGTCAAAGCCGACAAGTTAGCTATCAAGCATCAGATCAAGGCTGGTAACGCTATTCCTGGCGCATCACTCAAGCTCGGCAAGCCAACTCTTCTCATCAAATAACCAATGCGAAAACTAAACGTCACTCCTGAAGAAATGAAGGCTGTGTGCGGCCGTATGGTCGCGCCCCGTGCAGCTGACCATCTCGGACTTACGTTAGCCCAATTCTATTACCTCGCTCAGAAGTATTCGTTATCTACAGCCTGCACCAAACAACTCTGGAGCCCTCAAGACGAAGAGAAGCTAGCTGCTCTTTATCGCCAGGGATGCCTGCAAAAGGACATCGCCGGAATGATGGGCAGAGGTTACACGGCTGTCAGGTCAAGAGTTACAAGGCTTCGCAAGCGAGACATGAACATGAGGAAAGCAGCATGATCGGAAATTACTACGACCCAGGCATCACGCCGAATGAACTGGTAGCACGCCACCGCTTCAAACCCATCAACGATATCCCACGCGAAGAAATGCTGAAGAAGAACTCATTCCCTAGCGTGAACGAGAACAAATTCCTGACAGCGTGGTTAAACCAGAGGGCGAAGAAATGAGCGTGAAACGTTATAGCGTTGGTGTTGATGGCGTAGACCCAAACGGGAATCTTGTTAAATACACAGACTACGCCGCACTTGAAGCCAGATGCGCGGCGCTGGCTGCGGAGAATGCGGGGCTTATTGAACAGGCCGAAGAGGTTTACGCAGCAGGCTATAACCACGGGCATCTAAACACTGTTGATGGAATCGCGTATGCAGATTGCGTCAAAGATGATTTTTATGGCCTGGCTGTGGAGTTAATGCGTGAAGCAGAAACCCCGGCGACGGACGCTTTCCTGGCTGAAGTGCGTGCGCAGGGTGTGGAGATGTTTGCTATCGAGTGGGGCGGCCATGATTCACCTTACGGTCAGGACGCATACAATTTTGCAGACAAAATTCGCAAAGGAGTGCAGTCATGAGCGCCTACCTTAAACCCGGAGAAGTTCGTTGCTGGTCATGCAAAGAGTGGATGTCAAATAACGAACTGGAGAACGCAGACGGTTTTTGCCCTCATTGCGATGCTGAAATTTCCAAAGATGAACCGCCATATGTCGATGAGCAGGAGGCCGCCCAATGAGCAACATCGACAAACAGGCTTGTCAGGTGAGCAGATATGACCTGGTTAGTGGATACATGCAGAAGTGGCCTGATGGTGAGTTCGTTTATCACTCCGATTATCAGGCGCTGCTGGATGAGCTGGAAGCCAAAGACAGGCGGATTGCTGAAATGAGCGAAAGCAATCGCCTCCTGTGTGCTGACTCGATGATTAAGCAGGATCGCATCGCTGAGCTGGAGGCGCGGGAGGTGAAGCCAGTGGCATGGATGAGGAACGCTAACGTCACATCATTCATGTCGAGGTTCACAACCGATGAGAAATATGCAATTGAGCAATGGGGAGATGATGCAGTTGCCCTCTACTCTCTCCCTGTCGATTGCATCCCTGCATGTTTTACAGACGAAAGAAATCTCATGCATATCAACGAGCGTGGACGAGAAACGTCACTTATCTGGAGTGAGATGAACTCAGTCAGTGGCGACATTAAACTTTTTCGTATAGCCGCCACAGCCGGTAAAGGAGAGTGAGCATGGCTGACAAATGCGAACGCTGCGCCGTGGGCATGATCGGAACAAAGCCAATCCTCGCAGGTGACTGGCGTGCTGCCGCTGCTGACTTTGACAAAGTTATCGAAGACTGGAATGAGAAGACAAAGCGCTTTGCCATTTCGCACCCTGGCTTCGCTCGTAAATTCTTTTACTGCCCACTGTGCGGTAGCAAGGTTGAGGGCTAACCCATTCGACGCATAACAAACCCGCACCTCGCGGGTTTTTCTTTATCGGAGTCACCATGCACGCCAATCCAATTATCTGGCTCATTGTCGGAATTATGGCTCTGAGCGCTATCTCTTCACTCATTCACATGTCAGAGGGCTTGTTATGGCTAAATTTGCTGTGGGCGCGTTAGTGCAGCTTAAGTCTGGAGGCATCAGAGGGATGGTTGAGAGCCAGATTGAGCCGGATAGCGACCATCCGAAAGCATGGATACGTTGGGATGACGGCAACTACTCGGTGCATCACGAACACGAACTACGCGCGGCTACTGTTGATGAGCCTCGCGTGTATAAGAAATTAGCGTAGAATGGATGCATAAAGACGCAATTATGTGAGGTTTCTATGGACCACAAGCTTTTGCAAGAGCTAACTCAGGCCGTTGAGAAAGCCACATCGGAAATACTGGGAAAAAATAACCTTCCGTATGCAAGCGTATCTTGCTATTGGCAAATACCCGGCTTAGATAAATTCGGCTCTATATTTGCAGTCAGCGGAACTCAAGAAATTGCTAAACCCGCAGGAAGCGGAGGTTCCGGCCGCAGCAATCATGAAGATGATGGCAGTAGCGGTGGGAGAATTGAGTTCCAATACAAAGGTCGCTAATGCGGCCTTTTTTACGCATCGACTAGACCGCCGCAATGGCGGTTTTTTATTGGAGATAGATAATGAATTTAACAATTAAGCAGATTCACGAACTGGCTAGTTTCGCTGGCCTGTCCTGCAACACTCCTGAAGAAGCTCAGGTAGAAGGCGATACAGAAATAACTATTGATAGCGGAGAAATTCATGATGAGGGTGGTTACGGTGTTTATTCAGGGATGCGTGCTCATTTTACTGAATACCCTGAAGAGGGTTATATCGCACTTGATGAGCTTCCGGAGTAACAATGGAATCACACAGCCTCACACTCGATGGGTCCTGTTCGCCAAAATCCCCTTCCCTGTTCGATTCCCAATCCGGAGATGAAACCTATGCGCGAACTTCGCGACGACTCCCTCATTGACATGAAGTTCATGATGGAGGATGCTGGCTTTACTGCGAAATACTTCTACTCGCAAATCAACGCCGGCCACTTACCCAAACCTATCAAGTACGGCCGATCATCCAGATGGATGTATGCCGATTATCAAAACTGGAAACGCAGCTTTCTCCCCGACCTCAAAAAAGCATCATGACCACGCTTTGCGGGCATAATTGCGGGCATAATATTTTCCACTTCTGCATTTCCTCATAATTCCCCTGCACTTAGACTCTTCATGTGATGTCTGCAGGGGACACTTTGACCTTCACGCGCATTCACCTGTCTATCGCCAGAATTCACTGAGCAGAAGAAGCCTGTTTTATTTGAGCGTAACGCGCAGCAAGCTGTCTTAGGCGCAATTCCAGCTGGGTCTTTTCGGCTTCAGGAAGCGCATCTCCGGCTGGATGCTGTGACAGGCGTCGGAGTTGTTCTTCAGCCGGTATTGTTTGGTTAAATGACTGTATAGTCGAAAAAACCACCGATTTAAGCTCACTCACCGTGATATATTTTCCTTTTTGCTCATCCAGACTGCTCAGCCGATGACTCAGTTGCTGAAGCTTCATCATTCCCTCATACCAACTGTTCATAGCGTCGACAGGCAACGCTGCCGCGTTAAATTTTTGCTGCCACTGTGAGGTGAGCGGCTTCGCCTCCTCCGGCCGCAATGTCTGGAGTTGCGCTAACAACTGAAGGCTGTAGGAAATATTCCAGTCAGGAGGCAGCTTATCCAGTCGGGCAAGCTGCTGCTGCGTTTCAGTGATAAATGTGGACGGCAAAGTACCTTGCTGTGCTAACGCGTCTTGCTGAACAGGTGTAAGCACTTCAGGTAACGGCGCCAGAGATGCATTAGCCTGAGTCGTTAAGGGATCGGGTCTGGACAGAAAGCCCCCTCCCCACGCCGCGGCGAGGCTGACCACCAGCATAGAACACATCCCGGCGACAAAGGGCTTCCATGGTCTGACCGACCCGTGCGCTGTCGTAAGACCCTCTGCATCAGGCTGATTCTCCGGCTGCACAACATAGACCCATTTCACTTCGTCAACCGGCTCTGCCCTTTCCTGAGGTATTTCGCAACCGGGCATCATGAGTGCATTCAGATCTGATGCGTCATTACTCCTTTCCAGCCGTTCAGCATTCGAACGTATCATTGTTCGTAACGTATCGAACTGGCTTAGGTGTTTCAGCTCAAGGCGCTGGAGCACCGAACCCAGCCGGGTAAGCAACACTTCAGCACGATAAAGCTCACTAAGATGGCTGTTGTTGAGTGGAAGCATACGCATGCGCTGCTGCAAGCGCTGGCTCAAGCCGCTAAGAATTTCCATACGAGCGTGTAGCGTCTTAGGCCAGAAAACGTCCCACTGATGGCTAATCAGGGCCTCCAGAATCGCCAGCCCTTCGTTCAGGCCAGCTAACCCCGACAGATGAGTCCGGGCAAGGGTGTACCAGGCTGCAGTCTGCAACTCCACACCGTTCTGTTCAAACAGTGAGAGGCCGAGTTTTTCGACATATTGCCAGTTCACATCCGGGCGAGCAGGATGCGTCAGCTTACTGAGTTCATCGCGGAGGGCGGCGTAATCTGGCAACGTGCGCGGGTCGCCGCCGGTTTTTATTTTACGTGGGATGATGTCATTCATGACCTATTGTCCATTTGACGTATCTGGAGCTAATAAAGGATATTGTTTATGCAGCTTCGCTTTCTGCATATTCGAGACTCTGCAGATACTGTAGCGCTACCGGGTCAGCAATATATTCAATCTGCCCGTGGTGACGCTCCACCTCTTCAATAATTCGGCTAAGCTCGATCCGGAAAAACTCTTTACGCAGATTGATTCGGTTAATCCGGTAGCGTTCCAGATGTTCATGTAACGTCCTTTCAAGCGCAGGGGCGTCATCGCAAGAAATCATGGCGTGGACATCAAAATCAAACGGCACAGCTGCCCCGCTCAATTCTTTCACGCGCTCCATGGGCTCCAGTCGTCGGGTCATACCGATTTTGAAGACGTTTTCACCGAAGGAGCCGATATTCGAAATGACATACACGTATCCCTGTTTGGTGAGCTGGGCCATGGATTTGGCACGTTCATACTGCTGATGCACGTCCTGGATTTTCTGCTCCAACTCCAGGCGCTGTCTTTCCAGTTCTACCCTGTGAGCACCTTCAGCGGCGAGCAGGGCTTCTTCCAGTAAACGCTGCTGCTCAGCAAGGCGTTGCTCCTCCTCTTCCGCTTCGCGCTGCTGCTGCTCCAGTTCGTCCTGTCGCTGTTTTTCTTCACGCATCTGGCGTTTGAGCTCAGCCTGATATTCTTTTTCTTCCTGCGCTTTTTCCAGCAGAGCAACCTTATCCAGAAACTGCTGTTTTACGCCTTCCCAGTCGGCGTTATCTTCCAGTTCCAGAAAGGCGATTTTCTCGCTGATAGCAGCGTAAGCCTCTCTTTCCTTCCTGAGCTGGTCGTACTTGCTTTGCCAGTTATTCACCGTGGTGCCAGAAAGCAGGGTTTTGACTTTGAATTTATACGCAGAGTCCACAATACGCTGCAGTGCCCGAGAGGCTTTATTTTTGGCATTGTGAAAGTCATCCCACTGACCGGCAAGGCGTTGCTTTTCCTGATACAGACCGCGAGCCACTTCAGTACTGACGGTTTCTTCAAAGGCTTTCTCTTTCTGAATGAGGTTCGACATAGCCTGTTCCAGCTCCGCTGTTTTCTTACGGAAGCCCCGGTAAATGAAAACCCGCATTATCAACGCAACGGCTATCAGTAAGCCAAAGAATAAACTGATGATTCCTGCTGGATTAGACACAGACTCGATAAATCGCTCATTAAAATTTATTAATGCTCTTACCGTGACATAAATACCCCAGGCAATTACACCGATAACAACCAAAATAATTCCTGCGGCATTGTCATCTTTTTTCCTTCGTGCCATATGTTATTTATTTCCTTGTTTCATATAAATCCGATTATTTAATCTTTAAAACAAATAGGGTATCTTTGCTATATCTTATTAATATTGACTCCCTGAGCAAATCGGTAAATGGGTATATCCGGGTTTGTTGGCCATATAGAGGGGTACGCATGTTGGCTGTCGGGCTTTTGTGCTGGCCGGTTCGTCGTTTTCTGTCACGCGTTGCTGTTTCTGCTTTTTCGCAGTTGTTATCTTTTTCATCTGCTTTTTTCGGGAGGAAGTTGATGGTGTTAAACGATTGCTGCCTTCTGAGGGACTATACCCGGAACAGAATCGTTTCGACTGACTCAAAGTCCCGTCGTTACAGACAAAGCGTCCATCCGATGTGCAGTGCGCTATACCTCCTTTTGAACCTGAGCAAGGCTGCCTTCCGCGTGCCGCATCGGCCTGTGTTGTCAAAATAATTCCTGAGACCAAAAGGAAGATTAATTCTCTCTTTTTCATACTCGTTACTTACTCTGTTATTTTGGAGTTCCGCTTCCCGCTAGTTTTGTTATTTCTTCTGATGAGAACGGAATAGCTAACAGCCCCAAAAATTATTACTCATTCCGTTTTCGCTATGAAAGAAGCGCGATAATTAGCCCAAAAAATGTGCTCTCATCAAATTGCTGTCTTGAGCAGGATAAAGCACCAGGCGGAGTAAAGGTCCAGCCACTCACGGTACCTGATCTCATGAATAAACGGCCCAGGGAGGTCATATGCCCTCCCTCATGGAAAATTGCCTCTACGCACCCAGTCACCCCCTTACCATACAGAAATACCGGCGTAAACTTTACGACCCGGCCATCGTAACGAAGAACGATACCTGAAATTTCAAAAGTGCCGTCCACCACCAGCAGGTCCGAGACGAATGCTGTGTACGGTTCTATATTAAGTCCGGTATCCACCAGCCACGCATCCATCTGCTCCTGAAGCTTTACCATTCGCAGGCGAAACTCTGCAATATCGGCCTGACTCTTACTGACAACAGGAACAGGTGCGGGTTGTCTGGCCTGTAGTTTTTTCATAAATTGTGATTTTGCTGACATGGTATTACCTGATATTAATGGGGGGTTACTGAGCCCAGAAGCTGCTGGTTCTTAAGGTGTCGCAGCATAACGCGACCTTCGGGCATAAACTGGGTTCCATACCGTACAAGCCCAATACCTCTCAATTCAGCATCAATGGCGTAGCGGAGTTCACCGGGCACTTGCTGTTCGAGTAAAGTGACATTCAGAGACTGCACACGGGGTTCATACTTAAGCAAGACACCAGCCAGCGTATCGATTAGCTCATGGGCAGTTCCAGGCATTCCTTGCAGGATTTTAGTCATATCGGGCAAACCATAATCTGGTAAATGGCTTACGGTTCCAGTACGGGCATTTAAAATACGCTGGATATTATCCAGTACTGATAAAATGACCTGGTCTTCTTCGTTTACAACTTCAAGGGAAAGCTCCCCTGTAAAGTTGCCAGTAAGAATTTCATATAAAGATGGGGATTTTCTGTCTGGCATTTTGACCTCAGGAAACTTGCTGAAATGGTTGATTTCTATTGTCAATTAATGTTGAAGACTTCATGTGTTGTCCTCTATCATTTCAATTATTACGGATTTTGCACCCAGTAGAGTCCAGCCTGAAAATCCGCTGTCAGATGGATTAAGAAAGTCGGTACCTGACCATTCAGGTGCAACTAAATCAGAGAACTGATAGTCCCAAAAATATCAAGCTGAATTTTTTATTTTTTCTCCAGCCTTATCATACAGGGCGAAAAATGATTGATTTGAAAATAGACGCAATACCCGCCCCACCCCGCCAAAAGGCTTGAAGTTAAGAATGTAAGTGATGGCATAGCAAGTGTTGTTCTCATTCCACATTTTTCACCAGGTGTGGTTTAAATATAAGCCAGCATCTTTATAGAAAAAAGGATAAGAAATAATAATAAAATACATTAGAGCATCATGTTTAAGATCGATTTAATTGCCCTGCGCACGTTTATTCATCCTCGTCATGAACTCTTCATTATATAGTCATGAAGTTAAGCCTATGGAATTAATGAATTAAAGAAATGATTCGGCTACACCACTTTTTATGTTGAGAGGAAATCGAGTACCCATCCACACAATTACCTATGTAACTGATTGATAAGAAATCATCTCCAGTTAACTCGCCTGGGAAGAAAACGGCATCAACTGCTTTACGATCCCTGAGCTGATAAATCCGTACCATTGTCGCCAGCGGCGTCTGTGCGCCATCAGCGTTAATGGCCGTACGCGGGGTAAAATCAAGATGCAGCGTTTTGATTTTCTTGTAGAAGATGGATTTCGTGATGCTGACCGTACCGTCCGTAACGGTCTGAGTCAGACCGCAGCCAGCGAGCAAACCACAGGCAATAAGCATCAGCGCCCGCCAGCGAGCTATATTTAAAGTGAATACTAACTATAATTAACAGAAAAGATTCGCAACATGGGGAAAAATAATTACGGATTATGTTATTAAAATCACTAATTAATGGCCCGCAATATATACCCAACAAACCTCAAAATGCATGAGCGACTCATCGCTAAGCCCGGAACAACTCGACTGATAAGCCATCTCACCATGCAACTTCAAGTTAATCGAGTATAAACATTACAGAAAATAGCATTTAAATAAGCATCAAAGTAAAAATATAACACATGGATTTATTTTAAAACAAATCCGTCATAGCCTAATTCACCAGGAAAAAGAAGTTCTTTATCCTTACCGTACAAAAATTCAATGGAGTCATATGCCGCAATTTCAGACATACCGTAAAATAGTGAAGGCTTAAATATCACACCCCCATTAGAATCATATAAAACAAAATAGTAATCTTCATCTTTCAGGTATTTATAAAGTGATAACGGAGATATTATTTTAGCATGATATATATTTACCTTATATTGTTTATCAGGACTGACTATATCAAACACCTTTGTTTTTTCATTGATAAACAAAGTAGAAGGCAAAAATGCCCAAATGATTAGCAATAAAAAAAATGCAAGATATATTTTTTTGATTTTCATTTACAGAGGAATTTCCTTGTCAGTTTCTCTCGGCGAGACCCATAATACATCAGAAAAAACAATATAATCACCACCTGAATCATGTTTTTTTTGCCACTTCCGGAAGTCTTTGTTAAAAATCGGCACAAATCCTGAAAAACTCCTCACCAGATGCCCCCAAAAACCAGATAAGTAAGTGGACATGTAAATGCCAGTTTCTTCCTTGTTTAGTATACGGTTTTTACTCCAAACCCCTAAAGGCTCTGATGAATTTCCTTCATCAACGAAATCATAAGTATCCTTGAGGTAAAAGCCCAACTTATCTACAATAAAAAATACTTTTCCCTCCCTGACTTGCGTCATTCCACGAACACATACTTTAAGATTCGAATTTCCCATTGCACCATACCAATCGTTTACCGTATCAAATTTACTTCCTATGGTTATTAGATTTACTTGGGATGTGTTATCCAATTCCATAACATCGTCAGTATACCCAAGAGATATCGCACCTTTATTAAAATCACCTTTATTTTGAAGCAATTTTCTTAATCGAGCAATACCTTTCATACTTTTCCAACGACCAGTAAGCTCTTCAATCCCAGCGCTAACCTGCTCAAATTTAAGTGCCCATGACATTTTGACTATTTCAGTACTAACTTGAGTTGATGGTAAGTTTCTTGCATCTTCATCTAATTTTTTTCTTTTACTTTCAGTAGTAAAAATAAATGCTGGTAAAATTTCAAACCAATGCTCCATTAACTTAGGAGCCATTTCCCATCCCATTTCTCTCATCGCGTCAGGGATCATATCAATATGGAAGAAGTCTACACTGACTTTCTTTTCCTGCTGCTCCGGTTCTTTTGTGGTAGTCGTTGATGAAACTGCCATTACCTTGTCCCCGCTCTGATCTGGAAAACATAGTCCAGGTTTACGTTTTCTTCGGTATCTGAATTTATTGCATGCGTCAGAGCTGAATCAGTTCTTCCTACCACTGTACCGGTAGATGTCTGTAATTGATATGCAAATTCCATATCTTCAGAACCTGTTAAGGAATCCAGGACCCTGAAACACGCTGTATTTGGACCACATGATAAATTTGGTAATGGAGCGGGCATTTCAGCAGTTCCCTGCCCCAGGGTACTGCTTCCCGCCGCCATAGTCCGCTTCACTTTGCGCATATACATCGCCGTCGTACCATACTCCACCTTTCCCGCCTCCAGCCGCAGGTAGCTTCCGCCCCCAATCAGCGTGATGCGTTTTTTCCCGGCGAAGGAGATGTCACTCGCTGAACTCAGCGTCAGCTTCTGCTCCGCAAAGAGTCGCAGGCTGGCGTTCTGCGCCTGGACATCCACCGGCCCTTCCGATGCCTTCAGGTTCAGTTGCCCCTCCCGCGCAAACAGCCCCAGCTTTTCGCCTGCCAGCACCGTCATGTTACCCATTGTTCCGATGCTGATATCCCCGCCCGCATTAATGGCGACGTTCTTCGCGGCCGTCATCTGCAGGTGCTCCCCGCTGGTCAGGGCCATTCCTTCCGGAGCGGACATCAGCAGCGCCTCATTGAGCGGCTTCAGCCGCT